>JAODNB010000111.1 GCA_025464795.1 Frankiales bacterium | reverse complement strand
AATGGCACCGATGACGGTCCCACCCCCGCGAAGCGGACCCCCTTTGACCTGCGACGATGCGCGTGAAGGGGCGGTAGCTCAGTTGGTCAGAGCAGGGGACTCATAATCCCTCGGTCGTCGGTTCGAGCCCGACCCGCCCCACTTGTAAAGCCCCAGGTCAGAGGGGGTAAACGGCGGCGGTGACCGAGAAATACCCAGGCCCCCACCACCGCGATGCTCACAGATTGCTCACAAAATCACGCTCAACCGGCCGCGGCGCCGAATAATCCCATGGTCGAGAACGGCCAAGATTTCTCGGTCACGAAGAGTTTCTCGGTCAACGGGGCCGGACCTGCCACACCCGCTGACCACGCTGGACAGATGACCAGCACACGCCTCCAGAGCTGCGGGTGGGGCCGGTGAGCCCCCGCAAGCGACTGCCACCCGGCATCCGGCACCGCGGCGCCGTCTACACCTACACCTGGCGCGACCAGACCGGCCGGCAGTACTCCCGCAAGGCCGGCGACACCGTCGCGCAGGCGGAGGCCTTCAAGCGTGGCATCGACGACCAGCTCGCCCTCGGATCGTTTCAGCGCGAGTCCACGACCACCTTCGCCACCTACGCCACGGCCTGGATCGAGATCGCCCCGCTGAAGGAGCAGACCCGGTACCGCTATCGGAGCATCCTGCGCAGCCAGCTGCTCCCGGTGTTCGGCAAGCTCCCGCTGGTGAAGATCCACCCGCACCTCGTCCGCGGCTGGGTCGCCGAGCAGGTCGCCGGCCCCCTCGCTGCCAGCAGCGTCCGGCAGCACATCGCTGTCCTGCGCAGCGTCCTGCGTGCCGCACAGATCGACGGGCACATCGAGACCCTGCCGCTGCTCGGGGTGAAGATGCCGCGCGCCTACTCCCGGCGGCCCGTCGTGCTCACCCTCGAAGAGGCGTTCGCGATGATCGAGGCGGCACCCGCAGAGTGGCGGTGCGCCATCGCCACCGCCCTGTTCACCGGCCTGCGGCTCGGCGAGCTGCTCGGGCTCAGCCGCGACGACATCGACCTGCCCGGCCGGCGCATCACCGTCCGGCACAACCTCACCGAGGTGAACAGCCGCACCCCGCGGCTGCAGCGCGAGGAGCCCAAGAGCCGCGCCGGCCTGCGGGACGTACCCATCGTTGAGGCCCTCGCCGCGATGCTCGAGCAACACCTCGAGGACCTCGGACCCACCGAGGGCGACGCGGTGTTCGTCAGCCCCGTCGGCACCTGGATGAGCAAGAGCAACTTCTACCGCGACGCCTGGAAGCCCACCCGGGCCGCCGTGGGCCACCCCCACCTGCACTTCCACGACATCCGTCACACCGCAGCCAGCCTGCTGCTCGCGCACTCTGGAGCCAGCCTGGCCGAGCTGAAGTTCGTCCTCGGGCACAGCCAGATCGCCCACACCGTCGATCTGTACGGCCACCTCGTTCCCGGACGACTCGAGGGGTTGCGGTCGGCCTTCGATGCCGCTGTCACCTCAGCCCAGCACAAGGATTCCACGGAGCCGAGACCCGGGCCCGAAGCGGGCGCGCTCCGCCTGGTCACGTGACCATGTTGACTTGTTCAGAACTACCACTGAACAATGAATGGGTGACCCGCATGCCGATGGCAACCTTCATCCGCGACTACGCGGCCGTCCTCGACGAGGTCGAGTCCACCGACGACGCCCTCGTGCTCGAGCGGCGGTCCGGCAGGGCCTCGTTCGTCCTCGCTCCGCTCCGGCGGGTGGAAGGCGACCGGCACGCCATCGAAGCCGTCACGCAGATCCTGCGCCAGGCCCTGGGTAGTAAGGACGTTGAGAAGGTCGTCACGGCCGGACTCATCGAGTCCTACCCCTGGACCGCCTTCCTCCCCGTCAAGGAACGCGCGCTCTTCGAGAACGAGCTGCTCGCGGTGCTTCGCGCCTGCGCCACCATCGGCCGCTTCACGGCCTTCGAGGACTTGATCGACTCCTGGCGCGCCACCGCCGAGATCTGGTCCGACCCGGCCTCGGCCCGACGAGCCCGAAAGGCCGTCGACGTCCCGCACGGCGGCGACGTGCCCGCTCCCCCTAGCGCCTGACTCGCCCGTGCCCAAGCGCCTGGACGACGTCGCGCAGCCACCCAAGGCAGGGGAGTGGCGCATCCAGTACGGCACCAGCGAAGCAGCCGCGGAGTGGCCGGAGCTGTGCGCCAAGTACCCGGGCACGACCCGCGAGGCGTGGGACCGGATGCGGCACCAGCCGCTCGAACGCACGGCCACCCAGAAGCCCCTCGCCGGCACCCTTGGCAGCAGGCTGGTCGGCGGTGACTGGCTGCCCCAGTGGCAGATCGACATCAGCTCCGGAGCGCGGGTGCTCTACTGCGTCGATGTCGACCGCACCAGGGTGTGGCTCATGCAGGCCAGCGCCAGCCATCCCGGCGCCACGGTTGCGAACGGCAAGCGCAGCTCTCGCAACCGCTGAGCTCAGGGGTGCTCTGTGCTGTGGGCGGCCCCGTCGAGCAGGGCTTCCAGGTGTCGCAGCGGCACCAGGATGCGACGACCGATCCGGATGCTCGGCAGCGTCCCGTCCCTGACGGCAGCGAAGGCCAGACCGCGGCTGATCCGCAGGTAGGCGGCGGCCTCGTCGACGGTGAGCACCTCACCGCGGGGGGTGTTCATGTGTACGGCGGTCATGCGCGTCCTCCATCGTGGGGTGCGGAGTCGTACCAATCCGGCCACAGCTCGACGGGGTGCCGGCCGAGGGCAACGGCGATCGCGTCGGCGGCGTCGTACCGCAGCCGAGCCCGGCGGAGTACCCGGTAAACGGTGCTGCGGTCGACCCGAAGCAGCTCGGCGACTGCGGTGACGTTGCCCTCGGTGGTCGCCAACAGGTTGGCAAGAGCCTTCTGCGCGGGCGCGGCGGTGTAGAAACCGGGCGGCGCCATCCGGGCGGTGGTCATCGAGACAGTCCTCGCTGCTCCACGGCGACAGGTGGTCGCCCGTCGCTCCTTGTGCGAGTGCGGGATCTGGTCTGCCGCGGGAGTTGCTGGCTGGCGAGGGTGTCGCCGCCGCCGCGCGTGAGCTGCTCGCACAACCGCTGGAACGGTGAGGGTCCGTCATCGGGTGCACCAGGGTCGTCGTGAAGGTAGAGCTGGTTGCGCTCCCGGCCGCGGGACAAGGCGGTGTACGCCGACTGCCTGGTCAGGCCGTCGCCGACGATAAGCGCCGTGGTGGCAGTGAGCCCTTGGGCTTTGTGGATGGTGAGGGCGTAACCGTGCTGGACCGACGCTGCGATCGTTGGTGCGTCGAGGATGATCTCGGGCCCGCGGTCGGGCTGGAAGCCCAAGCCCATCGCCGTTCCTCGGGTGACGGTCCCGCGGGTGCCGTTCAGGACCTTGCCGCCGGAGCGGTCGCGGCACTGCTGCGCGACGATGACCTCGTCCCCGACCGCGTATGTCCGGTCGTCGACGGTTTGGTGCACGTCCGGTCCGAGCCGACCTGCCTGCTGGATTCGGGTGCGGATGCTTTGGTTGAGCAGGTCGACATCTGCGCGGTGAGCGGCGAGGACCACGGTCTGCCGGATCTGCCGCGGGCTGCGGCAGTCACGGAGGGCGTCGAGGTAGTCCGCCGCGACTTGCTCGTGCATCTCATCCTTGGTGCTACTCGCGGTGACGCGGTCGTGTCGGGCGTACTCGCCGAGCGCGATGACCGGCCGGTTGGCGCGGAGAAGCTCGAGCGCGCCGGCCTCCCAGGCGTTGCGCTGGCGCTGGTTGCCGACGAGCTGCGCCGGGAGGGCTTCGGGTTGGCTCAGGTGCCGGAACAGTCCGCCGGCGTCGATCTCCGGCAGCTGCTCCGGGTCGCCGACCAGCAGGACCCGACCGTGGGCCTGCTGGACGTGCTCGAACAGGCGGGCGAGGTCGCGGGTCCCGACCATCCCGGCCTCATCGACGATGACCAGGGTGCGTGGTTCGAGGGCCTGTCCGTTGTCGAGCCGGCTGAGCAGGGAGGCGAGGCTGCTGCTCGGAACGGCACTGCCCTGCTGTAGTCGTTGCGCGGTGAGGGCTGCGAGGGCGCACCCGACCACGGGCTGGCCGTCCCGCTGCGCGAGGTCGCGGGCGGCGGTCACGACGGCGGTCTTGCCACTGCCGGCAGGTCCGACGAGGACGCGGACGAACCGGTCGTCGTCGGCGAGGACCCGGATGGCGTGAGCCTGGTCGCGGGACAAGCCGGGTTGTACCGCCAGGACCTCCTTGAGCAGCTCGAGGTCGGTGGGCCGTCCGTTGCGCGCGGCGGCGAGGTCGAGGGCGCGGTACTCGGTGGTGAGCAGCTCCAGGGTCGTCCAACGGCGCCCGCCTTGCTCGTCCTCCACCAGCGGCACGACCCCGGGTCGGACGAGGAGGGAGTCGGCGAGGTCCTCGAGCCGCTGCGCGTCGCCGCCGTACTCCACCGGGACGGTGACGGCGATGGCCTGCACGAGGGCCCGCCTGTCGAAGCTGGTCTGCTGCAACGTGACACCGCCGGACCCGAGCACCTGTTCGGCGATCGCCATGATGTGCGCTGAGGTGAGGTCTTCCAGCGCCGGTCCTGCCGGTTGCCGGCGGGCCCAAGATCGCTGCCGCGGCGTCAGGGCTTTGAGGAGCTCTGCCGGGCTGGCGCCGAGTCGGGTGCTGCGCTGCGCCCACGCCTCGCGCAGGATGGTGAGGCTGATGTGGGTCTTGCGCTGCCGGGTGGCCAGGCAGGCTGCCTGGGCCGCGACCAGGCCCTTGCCTCCCGTCGTGGCGAGGGCGCGTTCGATCTGACGCCGTCGGGTGCTGAACTCTCGCAAGACCGCCTTAGGCACTTCGCGGATCTCGGACATGCCCTTCGCCGGCGGGTGCCAGGTGATCGAGAACTGCTGGCTGATCTCGTACCGCAAGGCTGCGTGGTACAGGTACCCGGCGGTCTTGAGGTGCCGGTGGACGGCGCGGCTGTCGATCGCGCTCCACTTGCCGTCCGCCCCGTGCAGCAGGTTCGGCAGCACCAGGTGGGTGTGCAGCTGCGGGTCCCCGGCGCGGGAGGTGTAGTGCGTGAAGCCGACCGCGATCCAACCGTCCGTCGCGACCCGGTCCATCACCTGCCCGTCCCCGTGATGCCCGCGCAGGCCGTGCCCTGCATGGCGCTGCAGGTAGCCCAGTGCCTGCTGCACAGCCCGGTCATGACAGAGCTCGATGAGCGCCGCCGTCTCCGGGTCGGCCAGGGCCGCCAGCACCGAGACGCTCTTGGGTGCCGACACGGTGACGTCGATCCCAGCCCGACGGATGTCGACCCGTCCGCCGGCCTTCGCGGCGGCTGCGGCGTACCGGTCGGTGCCGTCCGCCGCCCGGTACAGCTCGACCGGATCCAGCCCCGCCGCGCTGGCAAGGCGACCGGCCACCGCCGCATCTACCGTGACCGGCTTCGCCGTCATGCCGGGACCGGTTGGCAACACGCCGGAGGCGGTTGCCAAGGTGCTCGAGCCGGTTGCCAAGGCCCCGTTGGCGCTGGGGACAATCCCTTCGCTGATGCCCGTCCGGCGGACGAGGCCGAGCAGCGCGGCCCGGTTCGACGGGCTGATCAGGAGCTCGTCCAAGGGGACGCCTCGGCTGCGGGCGACGTCCCGCAGCGACGTCAGCAGCGGCCCTGCGGGGAGCCGGCCGGCAGGGTCGGCTCGCAAGACGGGCCGCGCCAGAGCCTGCCCGTCGGGGTCCTGCGCCTTGAGGAGTTGCTCGAGCCGGACTGCTCCAGCGGTCCCGAGCGGTCCAGTCAGACCGAGCGCCTGCGCTCCGTCACCGAGCCAGCGCCCGGGCAACTGGTCGTGCTCGGTGTAGTACGCCAGACCGCACACCTGATCCGGCATCAGGTAGTAGCGCCCAACGCCGCCGCTCGGCGTTCCGGCTCCGCCGAGCATGCAGATGCTCATCATCCGAGACCACCTCCTCGCGCTGTTCGCTGACGGCATCCAGCCTCCGCACCCGGGATTGCCGAGAGGCTTGCCAGCCCTCCTGGCAACCTCCCGGCAAGGCGCCCCAAAAACCTCCCCAGGTGCCCCAAGGCCCTCAGGCCCGCGAGCCCACTGCCCACACGACCGGACCGGGACGAGCCCCAAGAACCTCCCCAGGTGCCCCAGACGCGGCTCGACGCTGCGTCGGCGTGGGCGACCAGGCGGGGGAGTGGCGGGCGGGCGATGCACATGCCGCGCACCATCGCGAGCAGGCGCACCAAAAACGCACCCGCACGCACCAAAAACGCAACCACAGCTCGCGACCCGGCGCGTCCGGAGCTCTGGTGCGCGTTCCGTGTCGATTCTGGTGCGCACCTGCGCTACCGGTGCCGTCTCGCGTATCCACAACTTGGTGCGCACGCTCGCGCACGCCCTGGTGCACCCTCATCGTCGAGGGATGGACAACGACGACTCGACAACGACGCGTGCGGTCTGCACCCGCTCAACGGTGCCCGGCGCCCCAAAGAGCTACTGACGCTCGCCCTGCTGGAAGACCTCGCGACCGTGCTCCACGCGCACGGGTTCCACCCTTGACCGGTTGCGCGCTCGTCGAACTCACCTCGAACCTCTACCGACTCCAGTAGGCGCCATCGAGCGTCTCGCGGTCAGGCTTGCCATGCGCAGGGTCTTCAGGCTGCAAACTCCTGGCACACAGAGGGATCTAGATCCGGAAACCGCCTGGGCCGCGGGTCGGCCCCCATCTGTCAGCAGAGAACTGACATCGCCGACCGGGTGGCGGCGTAGCCCACTGGAGGTCGCTCGTCGCGCCCTGACTGGTTGGGCTTGCGTTTTAGCCCCCTGGTCTGCAGGCCTTCGAAGACGACCGTGATGTCGCGTCCGACCTCGCTTTGAGCGACAGTGGCATGCGCTCGGGGAATGATTCGCACTGCAGCGCTTCAAGGTTCAGCCGGACGGAGGGCTGTCGCTGCGTTGGAGCCTTCCTTCGGACAGCTGCAGGGCGCTCATCACGAGCGGGAAGTGGCTGAATGCCTGCGGGGTGTTGCCGAGTTGCCGTTTCGCGGCGGGGTCCCATTCCTCGCTCAGCAGCCCGACGTCGTTCCGGAGCGCGAGCAGCCGTTCGAACAGGGGGATGGCGTCTTGCTCGCGGCCGGCGGCGTGGAGCGCGTCGACGAGCCAGAACGAGCACGCGAGGAACACCCCCTCCCCGGCGGGCAGGCCGTCGTCGGATTCCCCTGTCCGGTAGCGGAGCACGAAACCGTCCTGCGTGAGTTCCTGCTGCACGGCAGCGATGGTGCCGAGCATCCGCGGGTCGGTGTGGGGCAGGAACCCGACGTGGCCGAGGAGCAGCAGGCTAGCGTCGAGGTGAGTGCTGTCGTATGCCTGGACGAACGTGTTGCGGTCGCCGTCGTAGCCGCGTTGGAGTACCTCGGTGCGGATCTGCTCGCGCAGGCTCGTCCACCGTTGGAGGGGCCCGGGGAGTCCGGAGGTGTGAATGGCGTCGACCATGCGGTCGGCGGCGACCCACGCCATCACCTTGGAGTAGGTGAAGTGCTGCCGGGGACCGCGCATCTCCCACAGCCCGTTGTCCGGTTGCTGCCACGCGCCTTCGAGGTGCTCCATCAGGGCGGTCTGGATGTCCCAGCTGTCGTCGGCGTCGTGCATCAGCGCCTTTCGGGTCAGGGACAGGCCGTCCAGGACCTCACCCCACACGTCGAGCTGGAGCTGGTCGGCGGCCGCATTCCCGACGCGTACCGGGGTGCTGGCCTCGTAGCCGGCCAGCCACGGCAGCTCGTACTCGGGCAGGCGCCGCGAACCATCGACGGCATACATGATCTGCAGGTCCGCCGGGTCGCCAGCGACGGCGCGCAGCAACCATTCACGCCAGGCGGTGGCCTCCTCGACGTAGCCAGCGCGCAGCAGAGATTGGAGGGTGAGTGTGGAGTCACGCAGCCAGCAGTACCGGTAGTCCCAGTTCCGCGGGCCGCCGATCTGCTCGGGCAGCGACGTGGTAGCCGCGGCCACGATCCCGCCGGTGGGCGCGAACGTCATCGCCTTCAGCGTCAGCAGCGACCGCTGCACGGCGTCTCGGTACGGGCCCTGGACGTTGCTGCGGGAGGACCACCGCTGCCAGAAGTCAACGGTGCTGCGCAGGGCCGCGTCGGCGTCCACAGCCGGCGGCTCGGGGTGGTGGCTCGGAGCCCACGTCAGCACGAACGGCACGCGCTGCCCACTGGACACCGTGAAGGCGGCGACGGTGGTGTCGTCGACGCCGTGGACGGGGACCGGTGAGCGCAGATACACCGCGTCAGGCCCGGCGATGGCCTTCAGCCCGGAGACGTGATGGGTCACCCATGGGAGCACGTGTCCGTAGTCGAACCGCAGCCGCAGGTCCATTGTCATCGCGACCGAACCGCTGATGCCCTCCACGATCCGTACGACGTCCACGGCGCCGCCGCGCGGTGGCATCAGGTCCACGACCCGGACGCTGCCGGTCTCGCTGTGCCACTCGGTCTCCAGGACGAGCGTCTCCCCTCGGTACTGCCTCGTCGTGCACACTCCCCCTCCCGTCGGCGCGAGCAGCCACCGTCCGGCATCAGGACTGTCCAGCAGCGCCGCGAAGCACGCGGGGGAGTCGAAGTGCGGCAGGCAGAGCCAGTCCAGCGACCCGTCCCGGCCGACGAGAGCCGCCGTATGGAGGTCGCCGACGAGGGCGTAGTCCTCGATGCGCATCATGCCTGCAAGTCCAGGACGACCTTCACGTCGTCTGGCCGGCGCGCGAAGGCCTCGCTGTAGGACGCGAGGCCGACCCTGCGGGTGATGAGGCGGCTGAGCCAGTCCTGGTCGGCGATCTTCAGCGCCGCCGCTGCTGCCTCGTAGTGCCGGCGGTTGGCGTTGACCGTTCCGAAGACGACGTCGTTGCCCAACACAGCGCCGCGGTTCCAGCCGCCGAGGTCGAACGGCAGCGGCGACCCGGGAGTGGAAACGCCGGTGAGACACGTGATCGCGTCGGGAGCGCTGTTGCTGATGACGTCAGCAATCACCTGGGCCACGCCGGTGCACTCGATAGTGACGTCAGCCATGACTCCGGAGTCCGGGACAGAGTCGTGGTGGTAGGTGGCTCCAAGCGCGCGGACGAGGTCCGGCTTCGGGCCGTCGGTGACACGATCGAAGACGTGCACCTCGAGACCACGCTGCACGCCGAGGAGCGCCGCAAGCAGCCCAACGGGGCCGGCGCCTGTGACGATCGCGACGTGCGGGTCGTGGAACGCCCGATCCCCGATCCGCTGCACCTGCTCCCAGGCCTTCGCCACGATCGTCGTGGGCTCCAGCAGCACCCCCACCTCGGACAGCGAGGCGTCGAGCGTGACCATCGCGTCGGGCTCCGCGCGCCAGAACTCGCGTGCGAAGCCATCCAGGCGCATGATCCCGTGCTCGGTGTACTGACCGTTGCGGCACATGTCCCACTCGCCGGCCGCGCACGCCTTGCACGGGACGGGGTCGGGTCGGCGCACGATGCCGACGACGAGATCGCCCTCCTCAACGGCCGCCCCCGCCGGCGCCTGCTGGACGCGACCAAGGTTCTCGTGACCGAGGACGAGCACGTCGTGACCGGGCGGGGCCTGGCCGTACCCGCCGGAGACGATCTCAACGTCGGTGCCGCACAACCCGACCGCAAGGCCCTCAACGAGCACCGAGCCTTCGGAGGAGTCGGGCTCTGGGACGTCTACGAGCGCCAGAGAGTTCTTCTTCCCAGGGGTGACAGCTAGCGCGCGCACACGAACTCCTCGATCGAGCGGCCGCAGGGTGCGGCCTCAGTTTGGCCCTGCCCAGTATCCGCGGACGGCACGCTGTACGACGATGCAGAAGTGCCCACTGAACCGCAGCCAGCCGTCGGTGGCTGGCACCTCATCGAGTGGACATGCGAGCTCCTCGGTACGGCGCTACTGCTTCTCGGCGGATTGTCCGCGGTCTGTCTGGACTTCGGACCGAGCACCCCCTTCACCGGGCTGGGGACGTCCCACAGGCTGCTGCTGACCGGCCTCATGTTCGCCGGTACGGGCAGTCTCGTCGCGATCAGCCCTCTGGGTCGGCGCAGCGGCGCGCACCTGAACCCGGTCGTGACCCTCGCCTTCTGGACCCAGCGAAAGGTGCACCCCCACGACCTCGCCGGTTACGTCCTCAGCCAGATGGCCGGCGCGATCCTCGGGACATTGTTGGTCCGCTCGCTGTGGGGCTCGGAAGCGACGGCCGTCAACCTGGGGGCGACGGCGCCGGGCCGCGGCACCAGCGACCCAGCTGCACTGCTGATCGAAGCGCTCATGACCGCCACGCTCATCACCACCATCCTGTTGATGACGAGCAGTGCGCGCTACACCCGGTGGACGCCTTTGGTGCTGTGGCCGCTGATCGCTATCCTGGTGTGGCGGGGCGCTCCGTATACCGGGACCAGCCTCAACCCCGCACGGAGCTTCGGCCCCGCTCTGCTCGCACCCCACGCGACCCCGTACTGGATCTATGTTCTCGGCCCCCTGCTCGGAGCAGCAGTGGCGGTCAGTCTGTATGCGCTGTTGAAGACGACCCACGTCCTGACAGCCAAGCTCTTCCACGACCCCAACTACCCAAGCACCCTGGGCAGCTCCCTACCGACCGCACCGCGATAACACTGAATGTCATCTCAGCTCGTGAGCGGCGGCGTCAGGAAGGACGCCCTGACTTCGATGCGCAGCGCCTGGGCACTCGGGGAAAAGTGGCCTGGCGCCACCGGCGCCGCAGAGTTCGTGGCCGCCACAGCACGTCTGAGGCTGGTTGCCCTCCTCCTCAACCTGGGTCGTCGGATTGCTTCCCGTGCCAGTGCTCAGGAGTGTCAGACCCGGGCTTGTGCAACGAGGTTCCGGCTGGTCGCGCGAAAGGCGTTGGGGTCCTCGTTGCCTGCCTTGAGTACCGCGAGCAGTCGGGTTCGTGCAACTCGGCCCGGCCGCGGTCTTTCAGCAGGGTGAAGCCGCTGAGGGCCAGAGGGTGGTTGGCGAGTTCTGCATGCAGGTATGCCTCTGGAGAGCTCATAGCCGTTGTCGACGAGGTCCCCGTTCATCCCGCCAAGGTTGTGCACGACGTTGCGGAACCGATGACGATGACGCCCGACTCGCGCGGCGGGGACAGGCGGACCCCGAGGGACAGGTGGGCCGAGCAGCAGATGCTCACCGACCCGCCCGAGTTCGCGACGCTGGACGGTCGCCGCGACTTCCGTCTCGCCGTCCCAACACCCGATCACCCCCTGCCGGCGCTGTACCTCGACGGCCTCGCAGGCGCTGCCGGGGGCGACAGCACTGAGGTCCTCATCGACGGCTACGCGTAGGGGTCCCTGTCCATGGCCGCCTACACCGTCGGGTTCGAGGCTGGTGTGAAGCCAAAGGGTCGGGGTCGCCGCGCTGGCGTCGGACGTGCTCCAGACGCCCCCAACATCTGAGGGCGCGCTCGGCAGTCGCTGAGTCCCCGCGTGTGCTCTCCGGTTCCTGGACAAGCGAGGACGCCACCACCCGCTTGGGGTGGTGGCGTCGCTAAGGCGCGGGTTGTCAGCCGTCGGAGCCGGAACCGCCGCTGTCAGAGCCGTGGTCCGAGCCGCTGGAGCTGTCGTCGGAAGAGTCGTCCTGGACGTCGTCGTTGCTGTCGCTGCTGAACTCATCAGAGCCACGACCGCCGTTGTCGACGTCGCTGCCCTGCCCGCCGTCCAGGCTGTCGTTGCCGTCGCCACCGGACAGGTGGTCGGCACCATCGCCGCCGTTCACGTGGTCGTCGCCGATGTCCCCGTCGAGGGTGTCGTTGCCGGCTTGGCCGTTGAGGGTGTCTGCACCGGCGTTGCCGTGTTCAGTGTCGTTGCCGTCGGCGCCGTTCTCGACGTCGTTGCCGTCGCCCCCGTTGAGGTGGTCATCACCGGTGTCCCCGTCGAGAGTGTCGTTGCCCGCCTGGCCGTTCAGGGTGTCCGCGCCGGCGTTGCCGTGCTCGACGTCGATGCCGTCGCCGCCGTTCTCGACGTCGTTGCCGTCCCCACCGTTGAGGTGGTCATCACCGGCGTCACCGTCGAGGGTGTCACTCCCGGCCTGCCCGTCCAGGGTGTCGTTGTCAGCGTTGCCGTGCTCCGTGTCGTTGCCGCCAAGTCCTTCGATGCGGTCGTTGCCGGTGCCGCCGTTGAGGGTGTCGTTACCGGCGGAGCCACAGAGGATGTCGTTGCCGGCTCCGGCGTTGACGACATGCCCGGCAGCGGTCACGACGATGACGTCGCCGTGGCTGGTGCCGTTGACGACGTGCGGGCTGTGGCTGGTTACGACCGTCGTCGCGCGGTGCCCGTCACACGTCGGGGTGGCCGAGGCAGACGCGACCGCGGGGTGGGCGGCGAACACCGCGAGGGGCGCGGCGAGCGCAAGGCCGAGTAGACGGTTACGGGACATGGGGGGCTCCTTGGTTCTGGCTCCGGCCCGTCGTCGGGCCGTCCCTGCACTGTCGGAGGGTCAGACGGCTGAAGACAGTCCCAGACGGAGGGACGATAGTCCTAAGACCTCGGCGGCAGACGCGGAAACCAGGGTGGGTGAGGCGGAACCGGCTCCCACGCCCCGGTCTACACGGGCACCCACTGCCAGCCCGCTTCGCAAGCTAGACAGCGACGGGCCAGGTGCCCGCAGCTGTGCTGGTGTCCGTCTGCTTGGCGGGGCTGGTGCTCTCATCGTTGCCGGCGTCCTGCTCCTCTTCTGACGGGCAAAGCCAAGGCTGAACTCCGTAGGCCTAGTTGAGGTCGGCGACGAGTGCGGCCGCGAATGCCAGGTAAAGCCGTCCGCGAACAGCGGCCGCTTCGGGGTCGCGACGGAACAGCACGAGCAGGTGGACGACGGACGCGAGGGTCGCAACGACAGCCAGGATGAGCAGGCTGTCGAACATCCACCGCGTGAACAGCAACCCGAGCGCGGAGGGCACGGTGGCCTGGATCATCATGGCGCCGCTGATGTTGCCTGGCGCTAGGCTGGTCTTTCCCTGCCGTAGCCGGATGACCGCGTTCAGCCCAGTTCACAGCCGCCGCCGGTGGGGGAACCGGCGGCGGCGTGGCGGGGGGCCTGATGGCGCGCGGTCAGGTGAAGTTGCCGCCCGACACAATCGTCGACTGCGTGGGGACGATCGGCGGTGGCCCGTTGATGACGCTGACTGAGGCGAACCGGGGGGCGACACCGCCCAGGTTGAAAGGCCGCATCGTGGCCGTGCCGGATCGCAGGGTCACGGTGCCGACCGCCCCTCCGCCGAGGTATACCCACAGGACGGTCCCGTCCGGGAGGTTCACGTTGCTGACCGACACGTTCAGGATCGTGTAGCCGCCGCAGGCCGTGAGCCGTGACTCGTCCGCGATGGCCTGGCCGCTGGGGGTCTTGCCGGCGAGGGCCGGGCCGGTGAGGGCTTCCTTCCCGCCGGGGGCCTTCTGGCAGGCCGGGTCACCAGCGGTGGGGGAATTGCCGAGGGTGAGGCTGAACGGTTGTGAGAAGACCGCACCCGTGGCGTCGGTGACGGTCGCGGTGAACAGTGGCGTTCCCGTCGTGGTCGGCAGGACCCCAGACAGCAACCCGGTTGGCGTGACCGCCAACCCGGCGGGCAGCCCGGTGGCGGCGTAGCGGTAGGGGGCGGTTCCGCCGCGGCCGTTGAGCAGGCCGGCGAAGAAGTTGCCGGTGATCAGCGACGACCCGCCGTTGAAGTCGCAGAGGTTGCCGTTGGTGCACGACGGGGTGCCGCTGAGATCGAACGTGAGTGGCGTCGGCCCGGTCCCTGCTGGCGAGCCTGTCCCGTTGACGGGCAGCGCCTGTGGGCTGGCTGGGGCGTTGTCCGTGAAGAGGACGGTGAGTGGACGGCTGCCGTCCGCGGACGGATGGAAGTCGACCGTCTCGGTGCAGGAGGCGCCCGCGGCGATGCTCAGCCCGACGCACTGGTCGTTGGTGAGGGTGTAGTCCAGGTCGGCGATCCCCGTGGTCGAGACCCGGTTGAAGAAGAGCGCCGCTGTGCCCGTGTTGGTGACAGTGACGACTTGACCGGCGCTGGTCGTCCCGACGGTCTGAGCCGGGAAGGTGAGCGACGCAGGGGAGAAGGCGATACGTGGACCGGTCAGCACCGGAGCGGGGGCGGGTGCCGGCGCTGGGGCCGGGGCTGGCGCAGGTGCAGGGGCTGGTGAGGACACGGTGCAGCCGGTGAGGGTCGCCGACGAGGTCGTGGTCCCGTCGCTGACGCTGACCTGGCAGGTCCCTGACGTGTAGGGCGAGGACTGGATCTTGAACGCACCGTTGCTGTCGCTCGTCCCAGTCACGCTGCCGGGTGTGACGGTAATGAGGTGGTTCGGAGCAGCACCGGAACCCTCAAGCCGGAGCTGGCCGGACTGCAGCTCCGCTCGCGTCAGCCCGACAGCCGCGAAAGCCGACGGCATCGGCACCACGGCCGCGACGGCGGGGACCGCCAGGAGCACGGCCGCGGCGGAGGTGAACGTCGTTCGCCTTCCACGCTGTCTCAAGGGCAGACTGCTGTCCGCGCTGCTGCCGGTCTCGCAGATGCGTGACTTCAAGGGGTCCCCCGCGAATGTTGATGCTGGCCTCATGCCGGCTCGATGCGGGAACTGTCCAGCCAAGTCTGGGCCGGGCACAACGAGACACAGGTCCTAGGACCATCCCTTGATGAGCCCACCGAGCGGGGGGACGGGCCAGCTGGGACAGGTGAGAGCCAAGCCCCGAAGGCCCAGCTGCGCCGGTACAAACGGACCCGCCGCCGCAGCTCCTCGACAGAGTTCTCCACGCCGACAACACGGCGGTACGCGCCAAGGCCGCGTATCGCGATCAACGCAGCCGCGTTCAGTGAAGACCAGAGCAACCGGTGCCTCGCGCTCCGCTACGGGGAACGTCTCGCCGAAGCCGGCGCCGTCCACCACCAAGACCTGCACCGCGCTGCTCCTCCCTTCAGCGCTGCACCGTGAGTGGCCGCCAGCTGTGGCTGTCAGCGTCGCAGAGGCCCCGGGGCGCTTCATCGGGCCTTAATGTGGACATCCATACGCTGACGTTCCCATCCTCGGAGGGCCGCTGTGCTGCACACGTCAGGCGACACGCACGACTTCACCGTCGTGAACCACTTCGCCCGCAGCACCAGTTGGCTGCATGCACCTGTCGTCGCGTATGCCAGCTACGGCATCGTCTTTTTCGGTCTGCTGCTCCTGGCTGGGTACCTGCTCGCGCGGCGCAGCGGGCACCTGCTGAGCGTCTCCCGGTCGCTGCTGGCCGGTGCGGGGGTGCTGCTCGCGGTGGCGATCAACCAGCCGATCGTGCACGCCGTCAATGAGCCGCGACCCTACACGCGCCTTCCGCATGCGCTCGTCCTGGTTCATCGCAGCGTCGACGCCTCGTTCCCGTCCGACCACGCGACGATGGCCGGCGCAGCCGCTGTCGGGCTACTACTCGTCCACCGGCGTCTCGGGCTGGTCGCGGCGGCTGCCGCGCTGCTGATGGCTGCCGCCCGGGTGTATGTCGGCGCGCACTATCCCGTCGACGTCGTCGCGGGTCTCGCCGTAGGAGGGCTCGTCGCGCTCGTCGTCGTCCGGCCCTTCGCACCTTTGCTGGCTCGGCTGCTGAGACGACTCTCAGCGACGCGGCTACGGCCGCTGCTGACCGGAAAGGCGTCCGCTCCCATGTCGACCGTCCGCTGAGCCTGGCGACGCCAGGCGAGACCCTTCGAGAGAAGGTCAGACCGAGGCCGATTCTCTCTCCGGTTCCGCCGGGTGTCGGCGTGAGCGAACCTTCCTCAACACAACCACTCCTGCAATGAGGACGAGCAACCCGATACCGAACAGGGTCGCGTTGTGCGCCACCCGTTGGTACTGACTGCCGGCCAGGTAGCCGAGCAGGACGAAGCCGCTGGCCCACAGCACACCGCCGGCCACGTTCCAGAGCAGGAACTTCCGGTAAGGGACGTGGCTCATGCCGGACAGCCCCGGGATGAGCACGCGCAGGGCCGCGGTGAACCGGCCGACGAACACGGCCTTGCCGCCGTTGCGCCGGATGCTGTCCTCGGCCCTGGTCACGTGCTCCTGCCTCAAGATCCGGTTCGGGATCTTGCTCAGCAGGGCCTCGCCCCAGCGCTTGCCGACCCAGTAGCCGACGCTGTCGCCGAGGATGGCGCCGCCGATCCCCGCGACGAGAACGGCCCACAACGGAAGCTTGCCCTGATTGGCCAGGACACCACCGAGCAGCACACCGATCTCGCCCGGGACGACGAACCCGACGAAGGCGGAGGCCTCCAGCGCTGGAAGGGCAAACACGAGCAGCAGCGCCACCGCGGGTGGCAGCAGCAGGATGCGGTCAGCAAGGTGCACGAGACTCTCCGGAGCAAGGGAGTGAGTTGTGGGCAGAGGCAGACCTACCCGCTCGTGCGCAGCGAAAGCCAGCGGCCGCGGTGGAATGTCGTCCCGGCCGCGCGGCTTGCTCCCCTGGCCGTTCTGTCTCCGTGACCGATGAGGTCAGTGGCCGGTCAGCTCGGCGTACGCGCGGGCGCGCAGCCCGAGAGCGATGACCTCATCGTTGAGATCATCGACCATTGAGGACAGCAGAGGCGCTGTCGTGGCAGATCCGGCAAGAAGCACGCCACGACGAACCTCCGCGCAGGCGCGGCGCAACAGCAGAACACGGCCGTCCTGCGTCCTCAGGAGCTGCTGGCGGACGCGCCGATCGGGCTCGCTGGCGATGACGGCCAGGTCCACGTCGAGGACGTGGGCTTGTTCGCGGAGCCGGCGCACAATGCTGCCGAGGCCTTCGACGGGTCGTCCGGCCTGACGGCCGGTACTGACGGATCGGTCAGCACCGGCGACGTCCGCTCGCAGAGCGCGGCGGACGACTGCGACCTCTCGACCCGGTCCGGGGACGGCTGCGCGGGCCCGAACCCGCATCGGCGCACTCAGGCTCCTGGTCAGCGACGTTCCGGCGGCAGGTAACAGCCGGCTGCCGGCAAGAGGTGCCGACAGCCGCAAAGGTCGTGTTGCGCGCACGCCGAGCTGCTGGAGGCGAGAAAGGACGGCCCGCCGGGTGCGACGCCACGCCCACCGGACAGTCAGAGCGGCCACGACCGTCGGCGTCGCGACGGTCACAAGGGTCCACAACAGCAGGTGCAGCAGCGTTGACATGAGCTCTCCAAGTCGGGCGGCCCGAAACGGGCGGGGCTGCCCTGGGTCTCGAGCGTACGTGGCGTTCGTCTGAACGCAACGCGGCTTCACGCCTCCTTCATGTTGGCTTCTACGCTCGAGGCCATGAGTCAACCAGCAAGCCCCACCCAGAAGGTCCTCGCGGTCAATGCCGTTGACCTGACCAAGACCTACGGGTCGCTCATAGCCGTGGACAGCATCAGCGTGCAGGTCGCGCAGGGCGAGGTGTAGGGCGTTCTCGGTCCCAACGGGGCAGGCAAGACGACGTTCCTGCGGATGCTGTTCGGGCTCATCCGGCCGGACAGCGGGACCCTCGAGGTCTTCGGCCGGTCCTGCGCCAGGGACGGCACCCGCACCCTGGACGGAGTCGCCGGGTTCATCGAGAGCCCGAAGTTCTACCCTGGTCTCACGGGGCGCAAGAACCTCCAGCTCCTCGCCGGGCTCGACGGCAACGTCCCCGCGGGTCGGCTGCAGGAAGTCCTGGACATCGTTGACCTCACCGGCCGAGAGGCGGACAAGGTCGGCGGCTACAGCTTCGGCATGCGCCAGCGGCTCGGGGTCGCCGCGAGCCTGCTGCGAGACCCGAGCCTCCTTGGACCCTCGTCAGCCTCGCTTGGGCGTTCGGGTCCCTGCGCCGTCGCGACATCAACGGAGGCTGACATGCCCCTCACCCACGCCATCGCCCGTGCCGCCACCGCAGCGATGACCGTCGCCGCCGTCGGCTCCCTCACCGCGTGCGGGAGCCCCGCCGTCACCAAGGCACGGCTGGAGAGCAGCGTCGCGCCATCCTTCGCCAACCTCTACGTCCAGCGAGCGCAGATCCTCGGCGAGAGCGGCGTCACCGTCGCCAGCATCCACGCCCAGGCCTCCTGCGACCGAGGCGGGCCGAAGGTCAAGGACGTCGGGCCGGGAGCGGACTGGATCTGCATGATCAAGTTCGTCGACGACAAGGGAGTCCAGCAGGACGGCAAGTTCGAAGTTCAGGCCAAGGCCAACAGCACGTTCGTAGCCGGCGGTCCCAGGAAGCTGGTGGGCCTGCCCGTCCTCACCCACAAGCGCACCGGCAAAGACGTGCCCAATCCCACCTCGGAGTGGGATGGCGCGTTCGACCCGAACAGCTGAGTGACAAAGCTGTCAGAGGTCTCCTGAGCGGGCCGCAGGCCGGGCCGAGGGCGGCGGCGGCCGGGGTGCACCTGTGCATGGGTGTCCACTTCAACAGTGGGCACGGTAGCCCACGAAGCAGGACGCACCCCGGTCGCAGATGGGTATGGCTTGGCCCTGACACGGGCTCCGCGGCAAGCGGATATGGTTCCTACGTCAGGCGAAACGGGTCCTGCAGCGGGGCAGCGCAACTGGAGCAGCTGGCAGCTGGCGCTGCTGTCGCGGTGGCGCACTGTTCGCAGTAGAGCACCCGGCGGCCGACCCTGTGGGCGGCCCAGATGCCGGCGAACTGGCTGTGCTCGAAAGGCCGTTCACGTTGCTCGCGCGCCATGGCTTGGTGAGCGGCGCCAGCGACGAAAGCGGTCACGTCCTCGGTGTTGCGCCACAGGCCGAGTGCGTACCCGTGGGGTCCGTCGTTAAAGGTGAGCCATCGTAGGAACCCCGGCCGATTCCGGAAGTCTTCCTTCATGGCGGCGAAGTTGCGGTAGCCCCGTTGTGCGCCAGCGTCGCTGGTGAACGTCGTGTGCAGCAGCGTCAACGCTCCCGCCGCTTCCGGCCCGGCGAGGGTCGGTCCGTCGAGGGCGCTCACGACCCCGGGGGTGATGCGGGTGCCGGGGACGGCGTGAGAGGCGGCGCGTGAGGTCTCGTCGGGCGGGAAGCTGTCGATGTTCGTCATGGGAGCGATGTTGTGCCGGCCTGCCGAATGTGACCATCCCCAGTTCAAGGGGGTGTCGTAGCCGCGATTGCATGTCACTCTGACGCTGTGGCGGTCCGTCGCAATGCCGAGCTGAGCCTGGTCCGCTGGTGCGCGGCGTCGGCTGAGGTGTCGGTGTTCAGCGAAGGCCTCTTGGCACGGTTGGGCACTGTCATCGGTTTCGATGGTGCGTTCCTTGCTGCGGTTGACCCGGCGACGCTCCTGTACACGCGGGCATTCCGGCGGGGGATGCCACCTGAGGCGAGTGGTGCGTTCCTTGCCGCCGAGTTCGGCGTAGACGATGTGAACCAGCTCCGGCAGCTGGTGCGGTTGCCGAGCCCGGTCGGGTGGCTGGATCAGGCCACATCCGGTGAGCGGCAGGCGTCCGGGCGCTACCGACAGGCTATGGAGCCCTATGGCCTGGGTGATGAGTTGCGGGTCGCGCTGCTCGCCGACGGGATGTGCTGGGGCCTGCTGTGCCTGCACCGCGCTCAGGCCCATGCCGGTTTCGACGCGGCCGATGCGGTGCGGCTGAGTGCGCTGGCGCCGCACGTCGCCGGGGCGCTGCGGAGGGCACTGCTCACACACCAGGCGACATCTGCGATCTCCGGAGATGGGCCGGGAGTAGCGCTGTTGGATCCGGATGGGACGGTCCGCTCGTCGACGCCCGCGGCTGTCCGTTGGTTTTCTGAACTCGCTGACTTCGACCAGCCTCGTCGCGAGCGCTTGCCGACCGTCGTTGCGTCCGTAGTCGAGCGACTCACCTCGCCCGGGGGCGGGGACCTGGGTGCTGCGCAAGCACGGGTGCTAGCGCCGTCGGGACAATGGCTGACGGTGCACGCGTCTCGGCTGGACGACCCGGACCGGTCGGTCGCCGTCGTTGTCGAGCCCACGAGCCCGCTAGCGCTGGCACCGCTCATCGTCGCCGCGTACGGCCTGACGGCCCGGGAGAGCGAGGTGACCCGACGGCTGCTCACCGGACTCGCCCGCAAGACCATCGCCTCCGAGCTGTGTATCTCGCTCCACACCGTCAACGACCATGTGAAGGCCGTATTCGACAAGACTGGAGTGTCGAGCGCCGGTGAGCTGCGCGCCCAAGTGTTCCGGCAAGGCACCGCCGACCCTCGCTGAAGCACGTCAGTGCTTCGCGTCACCAGCGCAGGCGTGCCCGGCCGCAGATGTCCCGCGCGATCTTGACGGCGGCTGGGCGGCGTGTAGTGCTGCAGCGTGAAGGCGCCGGCGGTGGGTCTCCCGCTCCTCAGCCCGGAGCGCCACCGGTTTCGTCTAGGGGCGGGAACTGACCCGTAATGTCCGCAGGGTCGGGTCGGTGGGGTCTGGCAGGACCATGCCGGCGGCTAGCCCGCTCCGTAGGTAGTCCACGACTGCTTGGTCGATGCGCTCTCCGGGCACGATAACGGGGATCCCTGGTGGGTAGGGGGTGATCTGCTCCGCCGCGATGCGTCCGACCGCGTCCTGGGCCGCGACCATCTCAGCAGGCCCGAAGAAGGCGTCCCGGGGCCTGTGGACGCTTTCCAGCTCCAGGTCTTCTGGTGACGGCAGCTCTACCGGGGCCGGCCGGGAGAGGCTGGGTGCGGCGGTGACGAGTTCGGTCAAGCCGGCCAGGAGCCGGTCTGTGGTTCCGACGTCGTCGGCCATGGACAAGGTGATCAGGATGCGTTGGGAGTCGCTGAGCCCAACGTCGAGGCGGTGCTTTTCGCGTAACCAGTCGGCGGCCTGGTATCCGCTGACCCCGAGCCCGGTCACGTCGGTGAGGACCTGCAGCCGATCGAGGTCATGGCTGGCCTGTTTGCCCAGCAGCTCCTCCCGCAGGACGTGTAATCCCGAGAGAGCCTCGATGCGGTCGCGGACTTCATCGGACAATTCCAGTGCGGCGGCGAGGAGTTGAGAGCCGTGCTCGACCATCTGCCGGCGCCACCCGTCCATGGCGGCATAGATCATCACGTTGGGGGAGGTGGTCATGAGCAGGTCCGCGCAAGCAGCGATGTGGGAGGGGTCGACAAGATCGCCCTGAACGTGGAACACGCTGCCCTGCTCGAACCCGGCGCCCATCTTGTGCACGCTGACCAGGCAGACGTCCGCGCCCGCGTCCATGGCCCAGGTCGGCAGGTCATGGTGGAACGGCAGGTGCGCACCCCAAGCTTCGTCGACGATCAAGGGCTTGCCACGGGCATGGCAGACCCGGGCGATGCCCTCGAGATCGGCGCAGGTGCCGTACGGACTCGGGCTGACGACCATCGCAGCGGCCGCATCCGGATGGTGCTTCCAGCCGGCTTCGAACGCCTCCGGAGAAGGTGGGTGCGCCAAGTGCAGGCCCCGGTCCCACCGGGGACGGACCCAGCGGGGCTGGAGCCCGGAGAACACCAGGCCGGCCACGACGCTCTTGTGCGCATCCCGCCCGAGGAGCAGGTCGCCTTCGGTGCCGGCCACCGCGAGCATCGCGGCCTTGGCAGACAGCGAGCTGCCGCAGGTGGAGAAGAAGGCGTGGTCGGCTCCCACGGCGTCCGCCATCAGCTGCTCGGCGCTCTTTAGGTACCCGCCCGATGCCGACCTGTCGTCCAGTCCCGAGCTGACCAGGACATCAGCGCGGAACGGCTCGCGACCGAGCACGTGCAGGGTTCGGGGGTCCGCACCTCGACCGTGCCGGTGGCCGGGCGGTGTGAAGCCGTAACGGTCCAGGCGCTGATAGTCCTGGAGTGCCTCGAGCAGGGGAGTCGCAGATTGATCCATGAACACCCTCCTACCGCATCGCGCCCGACCTACGCGCCTTCCTGCCCAGGGGAAGCGTGCCCAGGTGTCGTGTTCACTCAGACTCCTCTCAAGTGCCGAGGGTCTTTCGCTCCGCAAGGCACCCGGACTCCTGGTCCCAGCGTTGGACGACGTTCTTGACCCGCATAAGCTGGCGTCGTCGGCACGAGAACCGTTGGGTCAGTTGCCCGCGTCGACGTCGCGGTATCGGGCCTCCAGGAGCGTGTAGAGCGCGAACACGGTGAACGCCCCTGCCACCAGCAACAGCATCAGACGCCCGGCAGAGTCGTGCGCGAGACTGCGCAACGTCGCGTCGAGGCCTTTTGCGCTGTTGGGGTCGAAGCGGATCCCCGCGAGCAGCAAGAAGACCCCGATCGGTAGGAAGACCAGGGCCCGCAGGACGATGCCGACCTTGCCCGTGGCCCGGACCAGCAGCCGTACGGCGCGCGGGGCCTGCCGAGTGTTCAAGCTGTCGGTGAACCCGCTGCGCAAGGCCGTCACCACCTGCCATCCGCAAACGACCATGAGCACCAGCCCGGCCGCGATGACCAGGAACCGACCGGCCGGCAGCATGAGCACTTTGGCTGTCGTGGCTCGCTGCTGATGTTCAGTGCCTGTCGACCGGCTGCCGAGCGCGAAGGACGCGGGCACCTCCGACAGCCCCAGGTAGAACAGGCCCTGCAAACCGGTCGTCAGCCTCGACGTGCGGCTCGCGGCCCGGTCACGGACGGCTCCCAGCAGACGCGCTAGGCCGAAGGCTGCGAACCCGACCGCGGCCAGCGCGACGGGAATCGCACCAAGGGGAGTTTCGGAGACCGTGCGTAGCGCTCCCGAGGCGTTCGCCGGCGGGCCACTCGCGGATACGACCACTCGGACCACGAGGTATGCCAGCAGCAGATAGAACACGGCACGGGCCAGCAGCCCGATCCGCGCGACCGCTGTCGCTGCCTTGCTGCGGTGCAGGCTGCCAGCGGCACGGTCCAGCAGGGCCAGAGTCACCCTGCGCTCCTGCCCCGCCGCAGCGCAGCTATGCAGCCGCCCGCTTCGCCTCTGGCGGCCGGCAGCTTATGGTGCTGGTGACCGATGACCTCACGGCGCTCCCGGTGGTCAGTCACGGCGCCGCCGGCCTGGCCCACCTCGGGCTCGACCGCTTCGTCACGGCAGGTGGTTCGGGCGGAGGGCCGCACGCGCTCGCTGCTGCAGCTCTGCTCCCAGAACGCTGCCTTGCCGCTGCGACGATCGCGGGCGTCGCGCCGCTCGACGCCGCCGGACTCTACTTTCTCGCAGGCACGGGCGAGGAGAATCTCGAGGAGTTTGGACGGGCCCTGCGAGGACGGGCCGCGCTGGAGCCCTACCTGGCCCGGGAGGTCACCGTGTGGGCGAGGCGACGGTGGACTCCTTCATCGCGATGCTGGGCAGCCTGCTTCCTCCGGTGGACCTGGAGGTCCCCAGCGGCGACTACGCCGACCTGTTCGCCCCGCCACCGCGAACGCCTTCGCGTCAGGCTGCACGGATGGCTGGACGACGACCTCGCGTTCACGCAGCCTGGGGATTCGACGTCACAGCAATCTCCGTCCCCGTGACGGACTGTTCGACGAGCACGGGCACCTGAGCCGCCGGCATGAGGAGGACAATGGCAGCATGCGACGTCTCCTCGTACTGGTCCTGCTGGCCGCGCTGACAGCTGTGGCACCAACAAGTGCTCCCGCCGCGGCGGCCAGCCCCCCGGTCAGCAAAGTCCTGACTATCGTCTTCGAGAACCACGGCACCGCGAGTGCCAGCAGCGGCATGCCGTACCTCGCCTCGCTGGGCAAGACCTACGGCCGCGCGACGAACTACCGGAACCTCACCCACCCCTCGTTGCCGAACTACCTGGCAATGGCAGGCGGCTCCACGTTCGGCGTCCACGACGACAACAACCCAGCAAGCCACAAGCTCACC
>JAODNB010000089.1 GCA_025464795.1 Frankiales bacterium | reverse complement strand
GCACCGGCCGTCTCCCGGGTCGTGCGGGACATCCCGCTCCCCGAGTACGAGGACCAGCTGCCGCTCACGCCCCGCGACCCCGCGCGCTTCGTCGCTCTGAGCCAGCGCTGGGGTCTCGACAGCGCGCTCGAGCGGTTCCTTCAGGCCCTCGAGGCCGCTAGACTTGCTACTGATGAGTAACCCTGCGTTCTCCGTGCTCACCCGCTCCTCCGAGCTGACCGCTGCCGCCGCGGAGGAGCTGGATGTCCTGGTCGTGGGGATGGGCGCCACCGGCGCGGGTGTGGCCCTGGATGCGGCGTCGCGCGGGCTGCGCGTGCTCGTCGTCGACAAGGGCGATCTCGCGAGCGGGACGTCGTCGAAGTCCTCCAAGCTCGTGCACGGCGGTCTCCGCTACCTCGAGAACTACGAGTTCGGGCTGGTCCGTGAGGGCGTCGTCGAGCGGCAGCTGCTCATGAAGCTCGCACCGCACATCGTCCGGCCCATGGACTTCCTCTACCCGGTCTGGCCCGACACCGCGAAGCGCCGCCTCCTCGGCCTCGGCCTGACCACCTACGACGTCTTCGCCCGGGCCTCCCTCGCCGGGCGCGGCGGAGGCACCCGTCGGCACTCGAAGATCTCCGCCGAAGAGGCGATCGCGCTCGCGCCGGCCATGGTCGACAGCGAGCTGGACTACTCCTACCTCTACGGCGACTGCGCGACCGACGACGCCCGGCTCGTCCTCGCGGTCGTGCAGGCCGCTCGCCGCTTCGGGGCGCTGGTCGTGACCCACGCCGAGGTCACCGGACTCACGTCGAACGACGGCCGGATCGTCGGCGCGACCGTGCAGGACCACCTGTCGGGCGAGGCGGTCGAGCTGCGCGCCCGCCACGTCGTCAACGCCACGGGCGTCTGGGTGGACACCCTGCAGGGACTGGAGGAGCCCGGTCGTCAGGCCGTCGTCCAGCCGTCCAAGGGCGTCCATGTCGTCGTGCCCCGCGAGCGGCTGCCGCTGCTCGACGCCTCCATCCTGCTGCCCTCCAAGCAGGGTGACGGACGCTCGATGTTCGCCATCCCCTGGGGCCGGCAGACGATCCTCGGGACCACCGACACCCCCTACGACGGCGCACTGGACGGACTGGGCCTGACGGAGGAGGACCTCTCGTACGTGCTGGCCGCAGGGAACGCCGTCTTCAAGAAGGACCTCGTCGAGGACGACGTCCTTGGCGCCTGGGCCGGGGTGCGCCCGCTGATCCGGCAGACCGGCTCCGACAGCATGTCCGACATCAGCCGGCGGCACACCCTTGTCGAGGGCTCGGCCGGGCTGTTGACGATCACCGGCGGCAAGCTCACGACCTACAGGCGGATGGCCAAGGACGTCGTCGACCGGATCGTGGAGAAGGACGACCGCAAGGCCCGCTGCCGCACCGACGAGATCCCCCTGACGGGCACCCGCCCTGTCGGGGAGCTGCTCGCGGAGACCGTCGTGACGGCGACGACCCTCGGGTTGTCCGAGGAGATCGCGGCATCGCTCGTGCGGCAGTGCGGCGAGACCGCCGGGCACGTGCTGTCGCTGGTCCGCAAGGACCCGTCGCTCGGGGAGCTGCTGTCGCCCAACGCACCGCACATCGCGGCCGAGGTCGTGCACGCCGCGCAGTCCGAGGGCGCGTCGACGGTGGAGGACGTCTTCAGCCGACGCACCCGCCTTTCCTTGCGCGCCAAGGACGCGGGGCTCCCCTCGGCGCTGCTGGCGGCACGACTGCTGGCCCGCGAGACCCAGCAGGACGAGGCCTGGGCGGCCGGCCAGGTGCAGTCCTACGCCGACGGCGTCCGCGTCGAGCGCGGCGTCCTCGGCCTCGCCGAGCCCCTCACCGCCTGAGTCCTGTGCCCGTCGGCTCAGACGAGGCTGGTGTAGGAGACGACCCCGCGGCGGACCTGTGCCAGGGCGGTACGGGCGGTCTCGCGCACCGGTCCCTCGGCGATCAGGGCGACCTGGCCGAGCAGGTCGACGAGCTGCTTGCACCAGCGGACGAAGTCCCCGGCCGTGAGGTCAGGGTCGTCGTCGAGGACCTGCTCGAGCTCGGCCCCTCCGGCCCACCGCCAGGCGGCCCAGGTGAAGCCGGCGTCCGGTTCGCGCAGGAACGCGAGCGAGTGCGAGCCCTCGACGTCACGCAGCCGTCCCCAGAGGGCGCTCATGTCGTCCAGGGTCACGCGGACAGGCCCCCCGGGGACCTGCGGCGAGGCCTCCTCGGGACGGCGGCTCTCGTACACGAGGGCGGAGGCGACGGCCGCCAGCTCTGCCGCGGACAGGCCGTCCCAGAGCCCCGCGCGCAGGCACTCGACGACCAGCAGGTCGGCCTCGTTGTAGACCCGCGCGAGCTGGGAGCCCGAGGCCGTCACCTCGTCGCCTGACAGGTAGCCGAGCTCCTCGAGCACCCCGCAGACCCGGTCGAAGACCCGAGCGATCGAGTGCGTCTTGCCCTCCACCTTGCGCTCGAGCGCGTCCGTCTCCTGCCGCAGCCGCGCCCAGCGCTCGGCCCATCGCAGGTGCTGCTCCCGGTCGTCGCACCCGTGAACGGGGTGCTGGCGCAGCTGCTGCCTCAGCGAGGCCAGCCGCGCGTCGTCGGCGGCAGCCGACCTCGCCCTGCCGGTGCGCTCGGGGCGCACCCCGAGGGCCCGGATCGAGGAGGCCATGTCCTTGCGGGCCTGCTGGCTGCGGGCGTTGAAGTTCTTCGGCACCCTGACGTGACCGAGCGGTTCTACCGGCCCGGGGAAGTCTGCGTCCGAGAGCCGGCCGGACCAGCGGTCCTCGGTGACGACCAGCGGGTGCGACTGCCCGTTGCTGCCGACGCCCGGGTCGATGACGACGGCGAGCCCAGCCCGGCGGCCGTGCGGCACCGCGATCACGTCACCGACCTTCAGGGCCTCCAGCGACAGCGCTGCAGCCAGTCGCCGTTGGGCGGATCCCTGGCGGGCCAGCTCGGCCTCGCGTCGCTTCACCGCTTGGCGCAGCCCGTCGTACTCGACGGCATCGCCCAGGTGACAGGTCATGCCCTCGCGGTAGCCGTCCAGGGCGTCCAGGTTCTTGGTGACCTGGCGAGCGAGACCGACGACGGAGCGGTCGGCCTGGAACTGGGCGAAAGAGCTCTCGAGCAGGGCACGCGCCGACTCCCGCCCGACGCTGCCGACGAGGTTGACCGCCATGTTGTACGAGGGCCGGAAGGACGAGCGCAGGGGGTAGGTGCGGGTCGAGGCCAGGCCCGCCACCTGCCGTGGGTCGAAGCCGGGTTGCCAGAGCACGACGGCATGCCCCTCGACGTCGATGCCGCGCCGGCCGGCGCGCCCGGTGAGCTGGGTGTACTCCCCCGGCGTCACGTCGACGTGCGCCTCCCCGTTCCACTTCACGAGCTTCTCGAGCACCACCGAGCGGGCCGGCATGTTGATGCCAAGAGCGAGCGTCTCGGTCGCGAAGACCGCCTTGACCAGGCCCTCGAGGAACAGCTCCTCGACGATCTCCTTGAAGGTGGGGAGCATCCCGGCGTGGTGCGCAGCCAAGCCGCGTTCGAGGCCCTCGAGCCACTCCCAGTAGCCGAGCACCCGCAGGTCCTCGCGCGGGATGTCCGCGGTCCGGCGCTCGACGTGCGCGCGGACCCGCTCACGCTCCTCCGTCGAGTTCAGCCGCAGTCCTGCCTTCAGGCACTGCTCGACGGCGGCCGCACAACCGGCCCGGCTGAAGATGAAGGTGATGGCGGGCAGCAGGTGCTCGCGGTCGAGCCGCTCGATGACCTCCGGCCTCCTGGGGACGGGTGGTCGCTGCGGCCGGCCGCCCTTCTCCCGGGGCTTCCACCTGTCCTCGTCCCGCGATCGGCGCACCAGCTCCGGGTGCACCTCACCCCGGTCGTCGAAGAGGTCGAACAGCCGAGACCCCATCAGCACGTGCTGGAACAGCGGCACGGGCCGGTGCTCCTCCACGACCACCTCGGTGTCGCCGCGCACGGTCACCAGCCAGTCCGCGAACTCCTCAGCGTTCGAGACGGTGGCGGACAGCGACGTGAGCTGGACGTCCTCGGGCAGGTGGATGATCACCTCCTCCCAGACGGCGCCGCGGGCCCGGTCGGCGAGGTAGTGCACCTCGTCCATCACGACGTGCACGAGACCGCGGAGTGCGTCGGAACCGCTGTAGAGCATGTTGCGCAGGACCTCGGTCGTCATGACGACGACGTCCGCGCTGCCGTTGATCGAGCTGTCGCCCGTCAGCAGACCGACCTTGTCCGGACCGTGGCGGGCGACGAGATCGGCGTACTTCTGGTTGGAGAGCGCCTTGATCGGCGTCGTGTAGAAGCACTTGCCCCCGGCGGCCAGCGCGAGGAAGACGGCGAACTCCCCCACGACGGTCTTGCCCGCTCCGGTCGGAGCGGCGACCAGTACCCCGCGCCCGGCTTCCAGGGCCTTGCAGGCGGTCCGCTGGAAGCCGTCGAGGCCGAAGGGGTAGCCGAGCTCGAAGGCTGCCAGCCGCGGGCCGCCCTGGTTGGCTCGGAACGCGGAGTATCGCTCCGACGGGCTGGACATGCTCTCAGGTTAGTTGCCGGCCCCCCGCATCGCCCGAGCTGACGCAGGGCTAGAGCGGCGAGGGGGTGGTGTCGATGTGCGAGGCCTCGTCGTCGGACAGGTCGGCGTCCGGGTCGTCTCCCGCCCGCCGACGGGCACCACGCCGACGGACCCGGGCGATGACGATGCACACCTCGTACAGGATCCACAGCGGGATGGCCATCGCGAAGAACGTGAAGGGGTCCGTCGAGGGCGTGATGACCGCGGAGAAGACGGCGAGGCCGACGATCATGCCGCGCCGCATGGCCACCAACCGCTCGACGCTGAGGACCCCGACGACGTTGAGGAACACGACGATGACCGGGAACTCGAACGCGACGCCGAACGCCAGGAGGGTCAGCGTCACGAAGGACAGGTAGCTCTGCAGGCCCGTCAGGTTGATGACGTGGTCCCCGCCGACAGTGAGCAGGAACTCGAGCCCCTTGTCGAGGGTCAGGTAGGCGAAGACGCAGCCGAGGGCGAACAGCAGCAGCGAGGAGACCAGGAAGCCGGCTGCGTAGCGCTTCTCCTTCTTGTGCAGCGCCGGCGTGATGAACGCCCCGAGCTGGTAGAGCCAGACAGGCGAGGCGGCCACCACCCCGCCGATGCCCGCGATGCGCAGCCGCACCTTGAACTGACCGAAGACGTCGAGGACGTAGAGGTTGCAGTGCCCGTGAGACACCGCGGTGCGGCAGTAGGGCTCCCGCAGGAAGTCGTACACCGGCTGGTAGAACCAGAAGACCGCAGCCATGGCGACCACGATCGCGATCGCAGACTTGGCCAGGCGGTTGCGCAGCTCGAAGAGGTGCTCGACGAGAGGCATCCGCCCATCAGGAGGACGGGTGGCCACTGCTTCAGGGAGCTACTGAGGACGGTCGGGCGTGGCCGGCGGTCGCAGCGGCTCACCGGTGTACGGGTCGAAGCGGAGCAGGGGCTCCCCCGTGACGGGGTCGAACCGGGCCGTCGGGGCGGGCAGCTCGCCGGCCGGGGCCTCGTCGTCGCGCAGGCCCTTCGTCTCGGCCTTGAGGATGCGCAACGACTTGCCGAGCGCACGAGCGGAATCAGGCAGGCGCTTGGCTCCGAACACGACCAGAACCACGAGAAGGATAAGGACGAGCTCCCAGCCACCAGGGACGTTCACAGCTGCTCCTCGGTAGGACGTGCTGACAGCCTACGTCGCTTGCCCTCGGCTAGCTCCGCGCAGCCGCCTTCGCCTGCTGCGCGTTCAGGTCCGCGGAGGCGTTCGCGATGCGGGTAGAGCTCTCGCCCAGTGCTCGGGTGAGTGCCTTGCCGTGCTTGTACAGGCTGAAGCAGACCAGCCCGAGAACGACAAGGGCGAGCACACCGATGAGGACGTCGAGCCAGATCACCGGGACAGCGTACGGCGCCCGACGCCGGTGCTCAGGCTGCGGCGCGGTCGACCAGGCTCGCCAGCAGGTCGGTGGTGCCGAGCTGGAGCGCGAAGTCGAGCAGGTCGTCGTAGGACAGGACTGGCCCGTCCTTGGCCTCGAGCGCCTCTGCGGGCAGGTCCCACACGGTGGCCGGCACGCCACCTGAGACCAGCAGCGACACGACGTGGTCGTCGGCCGGCTTGCGGACCTCGCTGGCGCAGCCGTGGCACTGGAACGCGTAGTAGGACATCGGCGCGTGGCTGCAGACCATCAAGGACACGTCGGCAGGGGTCAGCTCGACCTCACCGCAGGTGGGGCAAGAAGCCTTGATCGTCGTCATGACCGGTCCTCTCGGCAGTTGCCGGTTGGTCGACCCGAGGTGGGCCGACAAGGACGCTTTCGGCAGGACCGGGCTCCGCCTTGACCCCGAGTGCCACAGATGACCTCCCGGAACCACAGGTCGTCACTGACTGGAGTAGGCGGCGAGGGCCAACTGCGCGTCCTCACGCACCTGATCGGCCAGCGCGGCGGGCTCGACGACGCGACCCGAGGCCCCGAGGGAGAGCGCCAGCCGGCGGATCCAGGCCGTGCCACGGGTGCGCAGCGTCACGAGCTGCCGACCCTCTCCTAGCTCCTCCACGCTGTCGCAGGGGTAGAAGTCGGACACCCACGCGGCGCCGGGCTCGAGTGCGAGGACGACGACGGTGTCGCCCTCCAAGGGCTGGAAGAGCCCCTGCGACAGGTCGCGACTGGCGAGGCCGGCGGGCGGCGACGCGGGCTCGTCGAGGACCGTGACCTCCTGGACCCGTCCGAGGTGGAACATGCGGTCGCCCTCGGCCACCCGGCACCACGCCTCGAGGTAGCTCTGGCCGTCGACGACGACGAGGCGGATCGGGTCGACGTCGCGCTCGGTCGTCTCGTCGCGACCAGCGGTCCAGTACACGAGCCGAAGGACCTTCTTGCGCTCCAGTGCGTCACGGACGGCGGGCAAGACCGTCTGCTCCCCCGCCAGAGCCACCTCGACGCGGTTGGCCGGCTCTGCAGCGGCGCCGGCCGCCTCCTCGACCTTCGCGAGGGCGCGCAGCACCGGCTCGGGATCGGCCAGGCCCGGGGTCTCGGCCAGCGTGCGAAGCGCCACGATGAGCGCGAGCGCCTCGTCGACGGTCAGCCGCAGCGGCCGATCCACCCCCTGCGGGTCGGACAGCGTGATGGTGTCGCCCTCGAACTCGATCTCGATGAGGTCACCCGGGTAGTGACCGGGCAGGCCGCACAACCACAGCAGGTTGAGGTCCTTGCGCAGCCGGTCCTCCGTGACGCCGAAGTCGGCGCAGGCGGTGGCGAACGGGACCCCCGGCCGCTTGAGCAGGTAGGGCACCAGCGCCAGCAGGCGCGGGAGCTGCTCGAGGGTCCCTGTCATCGGGCCAGCACCTCCAGGCGGCTGATGACAGCCTGCCGCGCCTCCTCGGGGGCGAGCACGACCGCGTCGGGGCCGTAACCGGCGAGCCGGTCGGCGAAGCGCGAGGGGTCGTTGTACGTCGTCTCGATGACCTCCCAGCCGTCTCCGTCCGCCGTCACGCTCACGGCGCGTCGACGGAGCTCCCAGCAGCTGCCGGTCCGGACCCGAACACGGACAGGCGTGTGCTGCGAGCCGCCCTCGATCCGGACCACCATCGCTCGCAGGTCAGCGTCTGGAGGGACGGTGACGGCGCCCTCAGGACCCTCCGCCTTCACTGCCCCGACGATCCGGCTCAGCCGGAAGACCCTTGCCGCCCCTCGCCCGAGGTCGTGGGCGACGAGGTACCAGCGCCCGCGCCACGAAACGACCCCCCACGGCTCCACGTGCCGGTCCTCCGCCTCGGGCCGACCGGCAGTGCGGTACGAGAAGCGGAGCCGGCGACCTGACACCGCTGCGGCCAGGCAGCCCTCGAAGGTCGGCTCGCTCGCGCCGATCCGCGGCTCGAGGCCGGTGGCGCTCTCGGGTGGCTCGATGCCGGCGGCGCGCAGCTTGAGCAGAGCACTGCCCGTGGCGCCGGCGAGCGGCGCGGACTGCCACAGCCGGGCGGCGAGACCGAGGGCGGCAGCCTCGTCGGGCTCCAGCGTGATCTCCGGCAGCTGGTAGTCGCGGGAGGCGATCCGGTAGCCGACCTCGTCGTCCCACACCGAGTTGGAGCCGGTCTCGAGCGGGATGCCGAGCTCGCGCAGCTCCTCCTTGTCGCGCTCGAACATCCGGCGGAAGGCCTCTTCGTTGTCCGCGTCGTAGCCCGGCACCGCCTCCCGGATCTGCTGGACCGTGAGGTAGCGGCGCGTGGCCAGCAGGCAGATCACCAGGTTGAGGAGTCGCTCAGTCTTCTTGGCCGCCACCACCCGAACACTAGTGCTGATCCCGAGCCGCTGCCGTCGCCCACAGGCGTGTCGCGGCAGAGGAGTCCTGCCCGTCCGACAACGGGTGCGGAGGGTGCGGGTCAGCCGACGCCGAGGAGGTCCACGACGAACACGAGGGTCTCGTTCGGGCCGATGGCGCCACCCGCGCCGCGGGCGCCGTACCCGAGGTGCGGCGGGATCGTGAGACGGCGACGACCACCGATCTTCATGCCGGCCACCCCCTGGTCCCAGCCCCCGATGACCATGCCGGCTCCCAGTTGGAAGCTGAACGTGTCCCCCCGGTCCCAGCTCGCGTCGAACTGCTTGCCGCTGGACCACGCGTGGCCGACGTAGTGCATGGTGCAGCGCTTGCCGGAGACCGCCTCCGCGCCGTCCCCGACGGTGAGGTCCTCGATGACCAGCTCAGCGGGCGGGTCGCCGGCGGGGATCTCGATGACGGGCTTGTCGGGCATGCGGAGCTCCTGTTCGTCGCGGAGCCGCCAGCGTTTCACATGGAGGCGATGAGCTTCTCGACCCGGTCGTCGACGGCGCGGAACGGGTCCTTGCACAGGACGGTGCGCTGGGCCTGGTCGTTGAGCTTGAGGTGGACCCAGTCGACGGTGAAGTCGCGGCGCTTCTCCTGCGCCTTGGCGATGAACTCGCCGCGCAGCCGAGCGCGCGTCGTCTGCGGAGGCACCGACTTGGCTTCGAAGGTGAGCAGGTCCGAGGTGGCCCGCTGCGCCATGCCCTTGCGCTCGAGCAGGTAGTACAGCCCCCGGTTGCGGTTCACGTCGTGGTACGCGAGGTCGAGCTGGGCCACGCGGGGGCTGGACAGCGCCATGTCGTGCTTCGCGCGGTAGCGCTCGATGAGCTGGTGCTTGATGACCCAGTCGATCTCGGTCTCCACGAGAGCAAGGTCACTGGTCTCGATGGCCGTGAGGGTGCGCCCCCACAGGTCGAGCACCCGCTTGACGACCTCGTCGCCACCGCGGCGGCTCACGAAGTCGACGGCCTTGTTGTAGTACTCCCGCTGGATCTCCAGTGCGCTCGCCTCACGACCGTTCGCGAGCTTGACCTTCTTCTGCCCGGTGAGGTCGTGGCTGACCTCACGGATCCCCCGGATCGGGTTCTCCAGGGTCAAGTCCCGCATGACGATGCCGGCTTCGATCATCCGCAGGACCAGGTCCGTGGACCCGACCTTCAGCAGCGTCGTTGTCTCGCTCATGTTGCTGTCGCCGACGATCACGTGCAGGCGTCGGAACCGCTCCGCGTCGGCGTGCGGCTCGTCCCGGGTGTTGATGATGGGACGGCTGCGGGTCGTGGCGGAGCTGACGCCCTCCCAGATGTGCTCCGCCCGCTGGCTGACGCAGAACACCGCGCCGCGTGGGGTCTGGAGGACCTTGCCGGCGCCGCAGATGATCTGCCGCGTCACCAGGAACGGGATCAGGACGTCCGCGAGGCGGCTGAACTCGCCGTGCCGACCGACGAGGTAGTTCTCGTGGCAGCCGTAGGAGTTGCCCGCGCTGTCGGTGTTGTTCTTGAACAGGTAGATGTCCCCCGCGATGCCCTCCTCGCGGAGCCGGCGCTCGGCGTCGACCAGCAGACCCTCCAGGATCCGCTCGCCTGCCTTGTCGTGCGTGACCAGGTCGACGACGCTGTCGCACTCGGGCGTCGCGTACTCCGGGTGGCTTCCGACATCGAGGTAGAGCCGCGCACCGTTCTTCAGGAAGACGTTGGAGCTACGTCCCCAGCTGACGACCCTGCGGAACAGGTAGCGCGCCACCTCGTCGGGGCTCAGCCTGCGCTGGCCCCGGAACGTGCAGGTGACGCCGTACTCGTTCTCGATGCCGAAGATGCGGCGCTCCACGACTACGCCCGCCCCGCGGGCGTGAGCTGGCCCCAGTCGAGCTCCGTCGGTGACTGCATACCCGCGACTCTGCCACCTCGCACAGGGACCCGCGCGACAACCACGCTGAGCAGGCAGCCGGTACCTGGGAATGGTCCGGGTGCCGCGTGTCCGGCTTGGTCGACCCCGGGGACGGGCAGGAGGCTCGCATGATCTCGGACTGGTTCCTCACCTCGACGGAACGGCGGAACGACGCGACCCGCCTCCAAGCGTGGTCTGAGGGCAACAGCGCCCAGCCGCTGATCCACGGTGCCTCCTACTTCCGCGAGCTCCAGCGCTGCGTCGCAGCGATGCAGGCAGGTGACCTGCTGCTGTTCACCGACTGGCGCGGTGATCCTGACGAGCTGCTCACCCAGGACGCGTCGGTCGGCAGCACCTTGTGCGACGCGGCCACGCGCGGCGTGGACGTTCGTGGCCTGGTCTGGCGCTCCCACGGGGACCGGCTGTCGTTCAGCGCCAAGGAGAACCGGCACCTGGGTGAGGAGATCGAGGCCGCCGGCGGCGAGTGCCTGCTCGACATGCGCGTCCGGATCGGCGGCTCCCACCACCAGAAGTTCGTCGTGCTCCGGCACCCGCGCCACCCGGAGCGGGACGTGGCGTTCGTCGGCGGCATCGACCTCTGCCACAGCCGTCGTGACGACGCTGACCACGGTGGGGACCCGCAGGCCCAGCCGATGGCCGCGGTGTACGGCACGAGCCCGCCGTGGCACGACGCGATGGTGGCGCTGCGCGGGCCCGTCGTCGCTGACGTGGAGACCGTCTTCCGCGAGCGTTGGGACGACCCGCAGCCCTTGACCCGCAGCCCCTTCCGATGGGTGACGGAGCGGCTGCGCAGCGAGGAGCGCCGCGGTCTGCCACTGCCGCCCGAGCTGCCGCCGCCTCCAGCGACAGGACCGCATGCGGTGCAGCTGCTGCGCACGTACCCGGATCGGCGCCGCTACGAGTTCGCGCCACACGGAGAGCGCAGCATCGCCCACGGATACGCCAAGGTGCTGCGCCGGGCGAACCGGCTCGTCTACCTCGAGGATCAGTACCTCTGGTCCCACTCCGTGGCACGGACCTTTGCTGACGCCTTGCGGGCGCGACCGGAGCTGCACCTGATCGCGGTGGTCCCGCACCACCCCGACCAGGACGGCATGATCTCCCAACCGCCCAACCTGCTCGGCCGACAGCAGGCCCTGTCACTGCTCGTCGCGGCGGGCGGGGAACGGGTTGCCGTGTACGGCGTGGAGAACCACGCAGGTACGCCGGTCTACGTGCATGCGAAGGTCTGCGTCGTCGACGACACCTGGGCGAGCATCGGTTCTGACAACGTCAACCTGCGCTCCTGGACCCACGACTCGGAGCTCAGTGCCGCCGTTCTGGACGAGACACGGGACACGCGTGCGCCTCTGGACCCGGGCGGCCACGGCGACGGGGCTCGCGCCTATGCGCGCGACCTGCGCCTGCAGCTGATGCGCGAGCACCTCGACCTCGCCGACGGCGATCCGGGCGACCAGGACCTCCTTGACCCGGACCGCGCGTTCGCGGCCGTGCGCACGTCGGCTCGGAAGCTCCAGGCCTGGCACGACGACGGTGCCCAGGGTCAGCGACCGCCAGGTCGGTTGCGGCCGCTCGACCCCGGTGCGCCCGTGACGGCTGCGTGGTCACGACTGCTCTACCGCACCGTCTACGACCCCGACGGCAGGCCGCGCAGCCTGCGCCACCGCGACGCGTTCTGACGGACGCCTGTCGCCGGCCCTACCGGGTCGCCGGCTGGAGGACCTTCTCTGCCAGCGGGGCGAAGAGGACGCTGAGCGCGCCCCAGAGCAGTGCCTGAGCCAGGACGGAGTAGAGCCGGAACGCCGCCAGCACGTCGGCCGGGAAGCCGGGGAACACGATCGTGCCCTGGGCGTTGCGGAGCGGCAGCGGGGTCTCCGTCGACTGGTGCCCGTACACCGCCTTGTTGGCCGCAAGCTCCCCGACGTCCGGGAGGACCAGCAGGGTCACGCCGATCGCGACCGCGAACGAGAGCCCAGCCACGAGCGTGGCGTTCCAGGAGCCGAGGCGGCCCTTGAGCTGCTGACCGAACCACACGGCAGCGATCGCGAGGAGCACCGAGATCAGCGTCAGCGTCAGGTACAGCCCACCGCGCTCCTGGATCGTCTCCTCGTGCCCGATGGCGGGCGGGTTGGCGGGGTACTTGAGGAACGGGACGAAGTACACGGCGAGGAAGCCGACCAGGCCGAGGACCAGTGCCAGGCTGCGCGGCCTCAGGTCGCCCACCCGGCCGAGGCAGATCGCGTAGGTCACGGCGAAGATGCCGCCCAGGGCCGCGCCGAACGCGACCATGCCGATGCCCAGCCCGACGTTGGCCTGGACGGTCCGGCTGAACAGATCCGGGCCGCTGCTGTCGGCGAGGGTGCCGGAGGCCCTGTCGAGCACGGCCTGGGCGGCGTTCCGCGCCGTCTCGTAGTCGATGGCCCTCTGGATCCACGGCTCGGCGAGGACTCGGGCGAAGACGAAGGCGAGCAGGCCCGCGAAGGCCCCTGCGAGCACGCCTCGAACGATGAGCTTGCGCTCGATCACCGAGCTAGTGGCAGGGGAAACCGAGGAAGTGGCGCGCGTCGTGGAGGAGCTCGTGGACGTACATCGTCTTGCCGAACACGGACGTCATCCCCTCATCGACACCGATGAAGTAGTAGGCCAGCAGCGCCAGCAGGGCAGTACTGAGCAGCATCAGCGCCGCCTTCGGCAGCGAGACGACGACCGGAGTGGCGACGTCGTGGGTCTGGACGGACATGTGGTGCCTCCTGAAGAAGGATCTTGCGTCCCTCGTTGCGTGGGCTGCGTGATGGCTGAAGACCTGACTCACGCGAGAGGTTCCTCGCGAAAACAGTGGCGCGACCGTGCTGGACTCTCACCAGCTTCCTCAGCCGTCACGCGGACAGCCGGACTGTAGCGCGTAGCCGCTCAGCTGACAGTGACCAGGTCGATGAAGAACACCAGCGTGCCGCCGGGGACCGGACCGCTGTCCCCGTAGCCATCCGCCGGGGTGATGATGACCTCACGCCGGCCCCCGACCTTCATGCCCGACGTGCCCTTGCTGAAGCCCGCGATGACACCGCTGCCGATGCTGAACGGCAGGGTCTCGTTCGGGCCGCGCTTCCACGAGGAGTCGAACTCCTTGCCGTCGGCGTAGTTGACCCCGACGTACTTCACGGTGACGGCAGAGCCCTCCTTGGCCTCGGCGCCGGTGCCGCAGACGATGTCGATGATGGTGGTGGTGGTCGGCGCCGGGGCCTTGGTGACGGTGAACACCGGCTTGGTCTTGAGATCCGTGGTGCCCGTACCGCTCGGGGTGCAGGAGCCCGTGCCTGTGGCTGTGGCTGCTGCTGTCGGACTGGGCTGGCTTCCGACGGAGTCGGTCTTGCCAGAGCTGCCCGCGCAGGCAGAGAGGCTGCCCGCGAGGACCAGGGCGAGGGCGAACGTGCGCTTCGTGCTGGAAGAGCTCATGCGGTGGGGGCTCCGAGGATCGTGGTGAGGCGTTCGGCGGACAGCCGCTTGAACGCGCGGCGGGGACGAGTGCGGTCGAGGACCGCGGCTTCAAGACTGCCAGGTTCGATGACGCGTGAGTCCGTGCCCTCGATCGTGGCGGACAGCGCCTTGACCGCGAGGGCCACTGCCGCCTCGAGGGTGAGGTCAGGGACGTGCTCCTCCTTGAGGATGGCCGAGATCGGCTCCGCGGTGCCTCCCATGACGATGAAGCCGTGCTCCTCGGCGACGGACCCGTCGTAGGTGAGCCGGTAGAGCTGGTCCTCGGCCGGGGTCGCCCCCACCTCAGCAACTGTCACCTCCACCTCGAACGGCTTGCCGCTCTCGGTGAAGATCTGCCCAAGGGCCTGGGCGTAGAAGTTCGCGAGGCCCCGGCTCGTGACGTCACTGCGGTCGTACTGGTAGCCGCGGCCGTCCGCCCACCGGACTCCTGCCACCCGCAGGTTCTCGAACTCGTTGTACTTGCCCACGGCCGCGAACGCGATGCGGTCGTAGATCTCGCTGATCTTGTGCAGCGCCTTGCTGGGGTTCTCCCCGCAGAACAAGATCCCGTCGGCGTAGGCCATGACGAGGACCGAGCGCCCGCGGGCGATGCCCTTGCGGGCGAAGTCGCTCTTGTCCCGCATGATCTGCTCGGGACTGACGTAGTACGGCGTCGACACTGCTTCTCCTGTCGGTCGTGCGTCGGGCTGGCGTCAGCCGCCGGGGTTGATCATGCGGGCGGCGACGATCGCCTCGACCACCGTCTGGACCTCGTCCTCTGCGATGCGGCGCAGCCCGGCGTCGGTGACGCTCATGACCACGGGGAAGATCCGCCGAGTGAGGTCCGGACCGCCAGTGGCGCTGTCGTCGTCAGCCGCGTCGTAGAGCGCGTCGATCGAGATGCGGATGGCCTCGGACTCGTCCAGGTCGTGCTTGTACTTCTTCTTGAGGGCGCTGCGCGCGAAGGTGCTGCCCGAGCCGACACTGTGGAAGCTGTGCTCCTCGTACCGGCCGCCGGTGACGTCGTAGCTGAAGATCCGGCCCTCACCGCGCTCCGTGTCGTAGCCGGCGAACAG
>JAODNB010000261.1 GCA_025464795.1 Frankiales bacterium | reverse complement strand
TCCACCACTGGTCCACCACCTGGCGGCCGAGGCCCCTCTCCGACTGCACCTCGAGCCAGCGCAGCCAGCTGGCGACCACGGTGGCTGACAGCGCGAACGAGCGTCCGTGCGAGAGGTTGTCGCGGATCACCGGCAGGAGGAACTTGGGGATCCGGTCGCTGCCGAAGGCGGCAAGACGCAGCAGGGTGTCGGCCACCTCAGCGTTGGCGAACCGCTCGAGAAGGGTCGCCTTGTAGGCGTGCAGGTCGACGCCAGGTAGCGGCTCAAGGGTCGGGGTGGCCTCCTCGTCCAAGTAGCGCCGCAGCAGGGCGACGACGTCGCGATCGGTGCAGGCCTCGTGGACGTGCTCGTGCCCGAGCAGGAGGCCGAAGTAGGCCATGGCCTGGTGGCTCCCGTTGAGCAGCCGCAGCTTCATGAGCTCGTACGGCCGGACATCCGAGACGAACTGGACCCCGACCTCTTCCAGAGCAGGCCGGCCGTCGGGAAAGTCGTCCTCCAGCACCCATTGCGTGAACGGCTCAGCCGTCACCGGCACCCGGTCGACGATCCCCCACCGGTCGAGCACGAGGGCCCGATCGGCATCGGTCGTCGCCGGCGTGATCCGGTCGACCATGCAGCTCGGGAAGGACACCTCCTTCGCCATCCAGTCGGCCAGACCCGGGTCAAGCAGGGCGGCGAAGGCGCTGAAGGCCGTGCGGGCGACGAGGCCGTTGCCCTCGATGTTGTCGCAGGACACGACGGTGAAGGGCGCGAGGCCAGCCTTACGTCGTCGCTGCAGGGCGTGGCAGACGACCGCGAAGACCGTTGTCGGGACGGCGCCCTCGACCGCGTCCGCCGCCACCTTTGCCACGTCGAACCGGCCCGTGGCGTCGTCCACGTTGTAGCCCCCTTCCGTGATGGTCAGGGAGACGACTCGGGTGCTCGGGTCGGCCAGCCGAGCGACGACTGCCCAGGGGTCCTCCGGGGCCAGCAGGTACTCCCGGATCGAGGTGATCTCGTCACGTTCCAGCGTGCCGTCCGGGTGCTTCAGGACCAGGCTGTACGCACCCCCCTGGGCCAGCAAGCCGTCGCGGATCGCAGCGTCTCCGGGGAGCATGCCGACGCCGCAGATGGACCAGTCCGGATCGGCGAGGCGGTGCACGTACATCGCTTGGTGGGACCGGTGGAAGTTGCCCACCCCGATGTGCACGATCCCGGTCGCCCTCATAGGGCTCAACCTAGGTGACGGCCTGCGCGACCGTCAGGCCTGCGAGGACCAGCAGCCCGACAGCCGCGACCTGCTGCACGCGCCGCAGCGGTACGAGCTTGAGCAGCGCCCGGCCGAACACCACGGCGAGGCCGGCGACGGACCACAGGGCCAGGACCGCGCCGACACCGACGGCCAACGGCGCGTCGTACCGAGCCGCGAGGGTGGCCGTCAGGATCTGCGTGAGGTCGCCGAACTCGGCGACGAGGACGACGAGGAAGGCCGCGATCACCACCTGACGGTCGGTGCGCGGACCGGTGTACCTGCTGGCGTTCTCCTCCCCGTCCTCGACGGCCTCCTGCGGGTCCGACTTGAGCAGCAGCACCGCGCCGATGAGGAACAGCAGTCCGGTGACCAGCTCGACAGGAGTACGAGGGAGCTGCGCGAGCAGACCGCCCACCAGCACGGCAAGGACGACGTGCAGCAGGAAGGCGGTGGCGACCCCGAGAAAGACGGGCAGCGGCCGGTAGCGAGCTCCGAGCACGAGCGACGCGACAGCTGTCTTGTCGGGCAGCTCGCCGATGAAGACGAGCCCGAACACGGTGAGGGCGATGACGAGCTGATGCACTCGAGCAACCGTACAGTGGGCTCATGTCCGCCACGCCCCCGCGGGGCCCGTTCGACGGTGGCGGGGTAGTGGGTGCCGACCTCGCGGCGGTCGACTGGTCCACCAGCCCGCTCGGAGAGCCCGAGACCTGGCCGCAGAGCTTGAAGAGCGCGGTGGGCATCGTGCTGCGCAGCCGGTTCTCGATGTGGATGGCCTGGGGGCCGCAGCTGGTCTTCTTCTGCAACGACGCCTACCGCCGGGACACGCTCGGGGAGAAGTACCCCTGGGCGCTGGGCCGGCCCTCCCGTGAGGTGTGGTCGGAGATCTGGGACGACATCGGGCCCCGCATCGAGACGGTGATGAGCACGGGCCAGGCCTCCTGGGACGAGGGCCTGCTGCTGTTCCTCGAGCGCAGTGGTTACCCCGAGGAGACCTACCACACCTTCTCCTACAGCCCCCTTGAGGACGACGGCGGTGAGGTCGTCGGGATGCTCTGCGTCGTCACCGAGGACACCGAGCGCGTCATCGGGGCTCGGCGACTGGCGACCCTGCGCGACGTCAGTGCCGCGATCTCGTCGGTGCAGTCGGAACCGGACGTGCTCGCGGCCACGAGCGCGGAGCTGGAGCGCGACCTGCAGTCCCTGCCGTTCACCGCGATCTTCCTGTTCGACCGCTTCGGGAACCCGGTGCACGTGGGCGGCAGCGGGCTCCAGCCGGGTTCCGCGGCGGCCGTCCCTGAGGCCTGGCCGGTCGAGCACCTCCGCGCCGGTGAGACGATCGTGGTCGAGGACCTGCCCTCGCAGTTCGCGGACCTGCCCACCGGAGCGTGGCAGCTCCCCCCGTCCCAAGCACTCGCGATGCCGCTGCGGCAGGCCGACGCTGTGCCCTTCGGGTTCCTCGTCGCCGGCCTGAACCGGCACCGACCCCTCGACGACGGGTACCTCGACTTCGTACGGCTCGTCGCAGGTCAGCTGGCTGCCGGCCTGGCCGGGGCGCGGGCCTTCGACTCGGAGCGGGAGCGCGCCGAGCGTCTGGCTGAGCTCGACCGCGCCAAGACTGCCTTCTTCACCAACGTCAGCCACGAGTTCCGGACGCCGTTGACCTTGCTCCTGGGCCCCGCCGAGGACGCTCTCGAGGACACGGCGCACCCGCTTCCTGCCAGTCAGCGCGAGCGGGTCGAGGTCATCAACCGCAACGCCCAGCGGCTCCTCAAGCTCGTCAACACACTGCTCGACTTCTCGCGGATCGAGAGCGGGATCGCGGCCGGTTCGTTCGTCGCGACCGACCTGGCGACGTACACCACGGAGCTGGCGGAAGCCTTCTCGGTCGCCGTCTCGCGGGTCGGACTCCGGCTCGACATCGACTGCCCACCCCTGTCCGAGCCGGTCTGGGTCGACCAGGACATGTGGGCCAAGGTGGTGCTGAACCTCCTGTCGAACGCCTTGAAGTTCACCTTCGAGGGAGGCATCACCGTCCGTCTCCGCCAGGAGACGGACCAGGTCGTGCTCTCCGTCACCGACACCGGGACCGGGATCGATCCTGCTCAGCAGCAGCACCTGTTCGAGCGCTTCCACCGCGTCGCTGGAGCGACGAGCCGCACCCACGAGGGCTCCGGCATCGGCCTGGCTCTGGTGTCCGAGCTGGCCGTCCTGCACGGCGGTTCGGTGCAGGTCGAGAGCACACCGGGAGTCGGCAGCACGTTCTCCGTCGCCCTGCCACGTGGTCGGGCGCACCTGCCGTCGGACCAGGTCGTCGAGCAGCCGAGCAGTCGCACGGCGAGCGTCGCGAGCAAAGCGGACGGCTTCCTCGCCGAGGCCGTGCGGTGGCTCGATCGCCCGTACGCCGAAGCCGTCATCGACAGCGACCGACCTCGGGTGCTCGTCGTCGACGACAACGCTGACATGCGCGACTACGTCAGCGGTCTGCTGTCCGACCTCTACCGGGTCGATGTCGCCGGAGACGGCAAGGAGGGCCTCGATCGGGCCCGCGCGAACCCGCCGGACCTCATCCTCAGCGACGTGATGATGCCCGTCCTCAACGGCTTCGAGCTCCTGACGGCCCTTCGGCAGGACGAGACCACCAGTCACATCCCGGTCATCATGCTGTCCGCGCGCTCCGGGGAGGAGGCCACTGTCGAGGGGCTGGAGGCAGGTGCAGACGACTACCTCGTCAAGCCCTTCGCTGCCCGGGAGCTGATGGCGCGCGTGCGCTCGAACCTCGAGCTCGACAGCGCCCGTCGTACGCGTGACCAGCTGGAGCGCAGCCGCACCCTGCTGGACCAGGCGCAACGCCTGGCGAAGGTGAGCAGCTGGCAGGTCGACCTGCTCAGCGGCATGGCGCGCGGCACGGACGAGTTCTTCCGCCAGCTCGGCGTCACGCAGCAGCAGGTCGACGAGGTCGGCATCTTCCAGGTGTTCGCCGACGTCGCCCACCCGGAGGACGCCGATCGGGTGCGCACCGCCTTCCTCAAAGGGTCGGCGGGTGCACCCGTCGACTACGAGGTGCGCCTCCGGGGGCCCGACGGGGGCTACCGCACCTACCGCACCATCGCCGAGCTGTTGCTGGACGACGAGGGTTCACCGGTGCTCCTGCGAGGCAGCAACCAGGACATCACCGCTGAGCGAGAGGCCGAGCAGGCCCTTGCGTTCGCGGCTGCTGCTCGGGAGGTCGCGGCCCGCGAGCACTCCATCGCGGACGAGCTGCAGGCCTCGCTGCTGCCGACTCGGACCTTCGACCCCGACCACCTGCAGGTCGCGACGTTCTACCGTGCCGGCGTCGAGGGGACCCAGGTCGGCGGGGACTGGTACGACGTCATCGAGCTCGGGGCGGGACGCACCGCGTTGGTGCTCGGCGACGTCATGGGACGCGGCGTCCAGGCCGCCGCCGTGATGGGCCAGCTGCGCTCAGCAGTCCGCGCCTACGCCCGCTTGGACCTTCCGCCCTCCGACATCCTGGACCACCTCGACGGCGTGGTGCGCGACCTCGGCGGAGACCAGATCGTCACGTGCGTGTACGCCGTCTACGACCCCGGCGAGCGAACCCTGACCTACGCGAACGCAGGCCACCTCCCTCCCCTGCTCTGCGTCCCCGGCGAGCCCGTGCGACGGCTCACCGGATCGGCCTCCCCGCCGCTCGGGATCGGCCAACCCGGCATGGCAGAGGAGACGGTAGAGCTGCCCGACGACTCCTTGCTGGCCCTGTACACGGACGGGCTCGTCGAGCTGAGGCACAGCGACATCGACGTCGGCATCGGCCTGCTCACCGAGCTCTTGGAGAAGCGGGCGGTCCCACTCGTCGACCTACCCGCCCAGCTCGTCAGCGCCTTGGTGCCGGGTAGTCCTGACGACGACATCGCCGTGCTGCTCGTCCAGGTCGACCAGAGCGCAGGGCAGGAGTCCTCGCTGAGCCTGCGGATCACGGGCGACGTGTCCGAGGTGCAGCAGGTGCGGCACGAGGTCGAGCGGATGCTCCGCCAGTGGGGCGCGCCGACCGACCTCACCGACGACGTGATCCTGCTCGTCAGCGAGCTGGTCACCAACGCGGTGCTGTACGGCGCCCCGCCGGTCGACCTCCGGCTCCGCCTGGGACGTGACCACCTGGTCCTCGAGGTGCAGGACCGGGCGGCGTACCTGCCTCGCCGGCTGCGACCGACGGAGGAGGACGAGCACGGACGCGGTCTGCAGCTCACCGCCCTGCTGGCGTCGCGCTGGGGCACGCGACCCACGCACGACGGCAAGGTCGTCTGGTGCCTGTTCTCGGCGCGGCTGTCCCCCGAGACGGTCTGACGCTCCGAGGACCGTCGGGTCAGCGGCGCAGGGCCGGAGCGATCCAGCGGTCGAGGTAGCGGCGCAGCTCGTCACCCGAGCGCTCGGGGGATCCCGGGTCGAGGATGAGCGACTGCAGGGTGCGCAGCAGGTGCTCCACGAGCTCCTGCTGACCGCCGGCGTCGAGGCCGATGGACTGCCAGTCGATCGGGAAGCGCGTGATGAGCGACTGACCGATGAGGATCGACGAGGGAGCGGTCAGCTCCTTGACCGCACCGCCGAGCCGGCCGGGGGTGAGCAGACGGTTCAGAGAAGGGTCGTCGCGCAGGTGCTCGTAGACATAGGCGAGGACCTCGACGGCAACGTCCCCTGCATCCGCACCGGTCGCGTGCAGGAAGTCCGTGATGTGGGTGGCGATCTGGTCGATGAGCTCACCGACCACGTCCAGAGCGGCCGCGTTGAGCAGCTCCTCAGTGGTCGCGTAGTAGCGGTAGATCGTCTGCCGCGTGACGCCGACGGCACGGGCGACATCGGACGTACCCGCGCCCTTGACCCCGTCGAGCGCCAGGCACTCGCGGGTCGCGGCCAGGATCCGACGGCGCGCCTCGACCTCGTCCGTCGGCAGCTCGCCGGCCCACCCGTGCGTTCTCATCCTCGGCCTCCCTTGACGACCATACACAAAGATGGTTCTGTCCACCCATATACGTTCAGACGTCTACCCACCTCGGAGCTTCAACCGTGACTGCACCTGCTGACGACCGTCCCCGCTGCCCCGTCGACCACCTCGACCTGCTCGATCCGGACACCTTCGCAGACGGTCCGCCCCGGGAGGCCTTCCGCCAGGTCCGCGAGGCGCAGCCCGTGTACTGGTTCCCCCAGCAGGACGCGCACCACGGCGGGTTCTGGGTCGTCAGCCTGCTCGAGGACGTCCGGGAGGTGTCCCGCCAGCCCGAGGTCTTCTCCTCCGCGGAGCGCGGCGCGATCTTCACCGGGAAGTCGGCGCTCGACGAGGAGGTGATGATCGCCTCCACCGGTCTGCTGATGCTCAACATGGATCCGCCCCAGCACAGCGCCCAGCGGCGGGTGGTCCAGCGCGCCTTCACACCCCGCGTGATCCGCGACCTCGAGGTGCGGCTCGTCGACATCGCTCACGAGATCGTCGATCGTGCGCTGGAGAAGGGCTCCGGAGACTTCGTGCGGGACATCGCCGCAGAGCTTCCGCTGCTCGCGATCTGCGAGCTCATCGGGATACCCGCCGAAGACCGGCAGAAGATCTTCGACTGGACGAACCGCCTCATCGGGTTCGACGACCCAGAGCTCTCCTCCTCCCAGGAGGACGGCGAGCTGGCGATGCTCGAGATGTACGTCTACGCCAACGAGCTCGCGCTGCTCCGACAGGCAGAGCCTCAGGACGACATCATCAGCCTGCTCCTCCAGGCGGACTTCGACGGCGAGAAGCTGACCCCTGACGAGTTCAACACCTTCTTCCTGCTGCTGTGCGTGGCCGGCAACGAGACGACCCGCAACGCCATCGCGCACGGCATGCGGGCCTTCTTCGAGAACCCCTCGCAGTGGGAGCTGTTCAAGCAGACCCGTCCGGCCACGGCCGTGGACGAGATCATCCGCTGGGCCACCCCCGTGATCGAGTTCCAGCGCACCGCGCTGTCGGACTACGTGCTGAACGGGCAGCAGATCCGCAAGGGCGAGCGGGTCGTTCTCTACTACTCGTCGGCCAACCACGACAGCATGGCCATCTCGGACCCTGAGGTCTTCGACATCACCCGCGCGGACAACGAGCACGTGGCCTTCGGCGGCGGCGGACCGCACTACTGCCTGGGCGTGCAGCTCGCCCGGGCTGAGGTCCGGATCATCTTCGACGTGATCGCAGACCGGCTCCCGAACATCGCGCCGACGGCTCCTGCAAGCACCCTGCGCTCGGCCTTCCTCGACGGCATCAAGGCTCTCCCCGTCCGCTACGCCTGACCCGACGATCTCCGACTTCCCTGATCTCGTCTGACGACATCGTCCGGCTCGTGGGGCCCGTTGAGCGTGTGACCCCGCGGGTGAGGGGGTTCGCGGTCAGACAAGATCAGGGAAGTGGAGGTGGGGGGATGGCAGCATGGGGGCATGACAGGTCCCACCCGCGTGCGCACCACCCGTCAGGGGGCAGCGGTCGAAGCAGCTCTCGCTGCCGCTGAGGGCTTCCGGAGCGCGCAGGACCTGCACAGCGAGCTGAAGAGCCGCGGTGACAACGTGGGTCTCACCACGGTCTACCGGCACCTGACGGCGATGGCGGAGTCCGGCGCCGTGGACGCGCTGCACACGAGCGACGGCGAGCTCGTGTACCGGCTCTGCGCGACGGGAGGCCATCACCACCACGTGGTGTGCCGCTCCTGTGGCGCGAGCGTCGAGGTCGAGGGCCCGGAGGTCGAGGCGTGGGCCGCCAAGGTCGCGCGCAAGGCCGGCTACACGAACGTCAGCCACACCCTCGAGGTGTTCGGCACCTGCGCCGCCTGCACAGCCCTTGCCCGCTGATCAACGGCGGGGGCGGGTGCCGACCAGCCGGGCCATCACGTAGATCGCGAAGCTGAACGTCGTCACGAGCACGCTCGCCTTCACCGTCTCGAAGTGCAGGCTCGCGATCAGGCCGCCGTCGCAGGCGATCAGGGCGAACAGGACCGACAGCGCCGTGACGGCCGCGGGTCGGGCGGACAGCCGCTGGGCCGCTGCGGCCGGCGTGATGGCCAGGCTGAGCACCAGCAGGGTGCCGACGATCTGCGCCGCCTCCGTCACGGTCAGCGCGAGCACGAACAGGAACAGCAGGCCGACGAGCCGGACGGGCACACCGCGCGCGGCCGCGACCTCCGGGTCGACGGAGGCGAAGAGCAACGGCCGATAGAGGAAGGCCATCGCGACCAGCACCCCGATCGCCACCCCCAGCAGCAGGACGAGCTGCCGGTCGTCGATGCCGAAGATCTGGCCGAACAGGATGCTGGTGGCCGCAGAGGCGAAGCCCTTGTACTGGCTGAGCAGGAAGACCCCGGCGCCAAGCCCGAACGCGAGCACGACGCCGATCGCTGC
>JAODNB010000036.1 GCA_025464795.1 Frankiales bacterium | reverse complement strand
ACGCGCTGCAGGTCTGCGGCGCGATGGGCTCGACGCTCGAGCACCCGCTCCACACCTTCATCAGCAGGGGCGTCGCCCTCGACGTCCTGCTCGGCGGCTGGGCCGAGCAGACGGCCTCGATGGGCCGCGACGTCCTCGCGACGAGGACCACGCCCCTGCTCATCGAGGTCTGATCTCCCCTCCCCAAACGGGGCTCCCTCTGATACAACTAGTTCAATCAGTTGACGTATTGGAGACGACATGACCGTGTTCCCGCGCGACGAGGTCGAGCAGGCGTTCCAGAACTACTTCACGGTCGGCATCGTCAACGAGGACTGGGTCGCCTGGTCGCAGCTGTTCACCGATGACGCCACCTACCACGATCACTTCTGGGGGACGTTCGTCGGGCCCAAGGAGATCGAGCAGTTCCTCGAGGGCACCATGTCGGCCGCGCCCCAGGTCTACTCGGCCTACCACTGGCACAACATCGACGGGAACCGCGTCGTCTACCAGATCGTCAACCAGGCCGACAGCCCTGTCGCGGGTGAGCCGCCCATCGGCTTCAGGAGCCTGCAGGTCCTCACCTACGCCGGCGACGGGAAGTTCTCCTCCGAGGAGGACTGGTGGGTCCTCTACGACATGGTGCGCTTCCGCAACCGCTGGCTCGAGGCCCTCGACAGGGGCGGCGACCCGCACTTCGCACAGGGGATGTCCCGTCAGAACTGGGGCGATGTCCCGGCCTGGGCGAAGGCCGATCCGAGCCATGAGGCCGCCCCGTCCTGGGTCGGCAAGGGCGTGACCCCGATCCTCAGCCTGAAGGACATCACCTTCGGCACCCGCACCCCGCGCGCCTAGGAGCCCCGTGAAGTTCAACTACCAGTTCCCGCTGAAGGCCATCAAGCGCTGGGAGGAGTGGTCCGAGGGTCACCAGCTCGCTGACGTCGCCGTCGCCGCCGAGGCTGCCGGCTTCGACATCTGCTCGTCCACGGACCACCCGTATCCGGACGCCACCTGGCTCAAGCAGGGCGGTCACCAGGACTTCGAGGTGTTCACGACCCTGGCGTTCATGGCGGCCGCGACCACACGGATCCGCGTCATGACCTACGTGATGATCGCCGGCTACCGGAACCCCTACCTCGCTGCGCGGGCCGCCGCGACGCTCGACTACATGTCCGACGGGCGTCTGACGCTCGGCATGGGGGCGGGTTACCTCAAGGAGGAGTTCGAGGTCCTCGGCGCCTCCTACGACGACCGCGGCAAGCGCTTCGACGCCACCATCGCGGCGATGCAGAACGCGTGGAAGGGCGAGGTCTCGGACTACGACGACCCGTACTTCCCGGCGAAGAACGCGATCATGACCCCCCTGCCCAAGCAGCGTCCCGGTCCCCCGATCTGGATCGGCGGCAACAGCAAGGCGGCCCTGCGCCGCGTCGCGACGCACGCCCAGGGCTGGCTGCCGTTCGAGCAGCTCCCCGAGACGTCCAAGGTCACCAAGACCCCCGCGCTGTCGAGCGTCGGTGAGCTCACCGACATGATCGGCCACCTCAAGGGCCTGCGTGCTGAGAACGGCAACACCGATCCACTCGACGTGTGCTTCGCGCCCATGGGCGAGCAGACCGTCGACGGGCACATCGACTACCTCGGGCAGCGGCTGCCCGAGTACGAGCAGGCCGGCGTCACCTACATCTCCTACGACGGCCGGGCGCGCTCCTGGTCGGAGTGCCTGCGCGAGATCGAGCTGATGGGCGACCTGATCGCCAAGCAGTCCGCTGGCTGAGGACGAGGCCCGCCTCACCACCTACCTGGAGGAGCTGACGGGCGGCACCGTACTGACGCTGACCCGTCAGGTCCGCTGGCGACCGGCGTGGTTCGCCGACGTGCAGGTCGGCGAGCAGCTGCTGAAGCTGCACGTCCGCGGCGACCGGGCCAGCGACGTGCTGCCCTTCCCGTCCCTCCAGCGCGAGGCGGACATCCTTCGGGTGCTCGAGGCGGGCGGAGTCCCCGTGCCGCACGTGCACGGGATGTGCCCTGATCCGCCGGCGATCGTGATGGACGCGGTGGCAGGGATTCGCGACGTGAGCCAGCTGTCCGTCGACGACGCCCGGGCAGTGGCCGAGGAGTACGTGGAGCTGCTCGCGAAGATCCACGCGCTCCCGGTGGCCGACTTCGCCGCCATCGGTCTCGACGTGCCACGTGACGCGGACGGCATCGCGCTCGGGATGCTCGAGGCCTACGTCCCGCTCTACACGCGGACCAAGGCTCGGCCCGAGCCGCTGATCGAGCTGGCACTCGCGTGGGCGAGGCGCAACGTCCCTCAGAACCGCACCACTCCTGCGTTCGTGCACTTCGACGCCGGCCAGTTCCTGCACGTCGACGGCCGCATCACGGCGCTCTACGACTTCGAGACCTGTCTCGTCGGTGACCCGATGCAAGACCTCGCGGCCCTCCGGATGCGCAACCCGGCGGAGCCCCTCGGCGCGGATCTCCAGGACCTCTACCGGCACTACGCGCTCGCCGCCGGCCGGCCCGTCGATCTCGACGCGGTCCGCTTCCACACCGTCGTCTTCGCCCTGGTGGGGGTCATGGCGCTGGCAGGCACGCTCGTCGACCCGCTGCCCGGATCACCGCACCTCGAGTACGTGTGGTGGGACCTCATGCAGCGTCGGACCCTGGTGTGGGCGCTGGCCGAGTGCGTGGGTGTCGAGGTCTCACGGCCGCAAGCCCTCGCGACGACCGGTCCAGATCCCCTGCTGCTGATGCTGGCGGACAGCATCGCCCAGCTGGAGCCGACGAGCAGGCAGCAGCGCTACCAGCAGCGCTCGCTCGCGCTGCTGACGGCCTGCGCCGCTGCGGTCTCTGCGGTGCGCTCCGACCTGGACGCGCAGCTGCTCCTCGAGGCCGCCCCGCTCGTCGGCGCGCACGCCGATGCGGCCTCCGCCGAGCTGGCCCTCGAGGAGCTCGTGCTGAAGGGCGATGACGCCCACGACGGCGCGCTGGTCCAGCTGCTCGCTCGCCAGGTCGAGCGCAGCGTGCTCGCCCACGCTCCCCTGGCCGACCGGCTCGTCGGGTACGACCTCGCCCCGGTGGTCCCCTAGGGTCTTCACGTGGCCAGTCCGCTGCACTACCTCTCCGATCCGGAGGCCCTGCGTCGCGAGCGTGCCGCGTTCGTCGACGCGGCCCTGGCCCTGTTCGCCGAGACCGGGACGGTCGACCTTCAGGTAGGCCAGGTCGTCAAGCGCGCAGCGAGGCACAACGCGGCGTTCTACCGGGTCTTCGGCTCCAAGGAGGGGCTCGTCCTGGCTGTGGTCGAGGAGTCCTCCCGACGGACGGCCGCGGTGGTCCAGCGCCGGGTGCAGCGCGCCAAGGACCCCGCAGACGCTGTACGTGCCTGGGCACGCGTGCTGCTCGGCCTGGCGACGGCAGACCGGGCGGCGGGCGCACACGCCATCGCCCTCGACAGGTACCGGCTGCTCAAGCGCTTCCCGGAGGCCGCCTCCACCGCCGCCGCGCCGCTGCGGCAGCCGCTGGAAGACGTGCTGCGACGGGCCGGGTGCGCCCAGCCCGACATCCTCGCGGAGGCGGCCTTCGAGCTCGTCCTGAGCCGGCAGGCGTCCTGGATCGCCCTCGGTCACCCGGCCACCGACCGCGAGATCCGCACCTACGCCGACCTCGTCGTGAGGCTCGTCGGGCTGAC
>JAODNB010000024.1 GCA_025464795.1 Frankiales bacterium | reverse complement strand
TCACCAGGAGCATGTCGAGCTCACCGAGCATGTCGGCGTACGGCTCCACCGGAGTGGCCGGCTTGAGCGCCATTGCGGCCCGGGCACCCTTGGCCCGCAGCTCCCGCGCCAACCGCACTGGGGCCTTCGCGGCCTCCGCGTGGAAGGTCACCGACCCGGCGCCCGCCTCGGCGTACGCCGGGGCCCACTGGTCGGGGTCCTCGATCATCAGGTGCGCGTCGAGCGGCAGGTCGGTCGCCTTCACCAGGCTCTCGAAGACCGGCAGCCCGAGCGTCATGTTGGGCACGAAGTGGTTGTCCATCACGTCCACGTGCAGCCAGTCGGCGGCGCCCTCGACGCGGGCAGCCTCCTCACCGAGGCGTGAGAAGTCCGACGCCAGCATGCTCGGGAAGATCATCGTCCGGTCCGCCATGCCGCCGAGCCTATTGCCGCGGCCCGTCGGCGGGACGCTAGGTGCGACGGCGCAGGAGAGCGAGGTGCATGGCGTCCGTGCCGTGCCGGTGCGGCCAGAGCTGCACGGCTGGGCCGTCGCCGAGGGCGGGGACTCCCGGCAGGAGCGGCCGGGCGTCGACCTGATCGAGGTCCGGGTGGCGCCGCAGCACGTCCAGCACGGGCACGAGGGTCTCGGCCAGGTGGGGTGAGCACGTGACGTAGGCCAGCACTCCCCCGGGCCGGAGCAGCCGTGCGGCGGCGTCGAGGAGCTCCCCCTGCAAGGTGGTGAGCGACGGCAGGTCCGAGGGCTGCCGGCGCCACCGCGCCTCGGGCCGGCGTCGCAGTGCCCCGAGACCGGAGCAGGGCGCGTCGAGCAGCACCCGGTCCGCGACGCCCGCGGCCAGCGGGGGTCGGCGCCCGTCGGCCGTCACCACGCCGGTCACACCGGACTTGCGCACGAGCAGCGCGCGGTGGGGCTGGAGCTCGATGGCGAACAACCGGGCACCCCGCTCGGCGGCCAGGCTGTCGAGGAGCGCGGCCTTCCCGCCGGGACCCGCGCACAGGTCGACCCAGAGCGCATCAGGGCCTTCCAGCGGGGCCGCGGCGAGGGCGAGCGCGACGAGCTGGCTGCCCTCGTCCTGCACGCCGGCCCGGCCGTCGCGGATCGCCGCCAGCTCACCGGGCGACCCGCCGTCCTGGAGCCGGACGGCACGGGAGCTCCAGGGACCGGCCGTCCCGCCGGAGTCAGCCACGAGCTGCTCACGGGTCATCCGCCGCGCGACCAGGTGGACCTCGGGCCGCTGGTCGTCGGCGAGCAGCGCTGCGCGGGCCTCGTCGAGATCACCTTGCAGGGCGTCCCGGAAGGCTTGCGCCACCCAGCGCGGGTGGGCGGTGTCCAGGGCGACCTCGTCCACGGGGTCGGCAGGCGTGAGCTGGTCCAGCCACGCCGCCAGGTCCTGGCTGCCCACCTTGCGCAGCACCGCGTTCGTGAAGCTCGCCGGGCCTGCGGACAGCACCGTGCGGGCGACGTCCACTGTTGCCGACACGGCTGCGTGAGAAGGGATCCGGGTCCGCAGCAGCTGGTACGCGCCGAGCCGCAGCACGTCCAGCACCGGAGGGTCGACGTCCGCGAGCGGACGGTCGACGCAGGCCTGGAGCACCGCGTCGAGCTGGCCCTGCGCCCGAAGCGTTCCGTACGCCAGCTCCGTCGCGAGCGCCGCATCGCGTCCGCTGAGGCTCCGCTCGACGAGCAGCTTGGGGAGCACCAGGTTGGCGTAGGCACCGTCGACGCGTACCGCCTTGAGGACGTCGTAGGCGGTGAGGCGCACCGGATCCCGGGTGGGCTTGCGCAGCTGGGGACGAGTCGGCTGTCGAGGAGTGGTCACGCGAACCGCTCCCCCGGTGTGGGCCGCAGCCCGCGCAGCCAGTCGGCAGCTGCCATCTCGCCCTTGCCCTCGGGGCGGACGGTCCCGAGCCTCACGGCCCGGGTCGCCGTTCCGACCAGGTCGCCGTCGAGGGCGCCCGGCTCGAGCTGGGCGGCCGTCATCGTGACCGGCCCGAGCTTCACGCGTCTGCCCCGGAAGGTCGTCCAGGCCCCTGGGGCGGGAGTGCATGCGCGGACGAGCCGGTCGACTCGCAGCGCAGGGGCGGTCCAGTCGACCCGGGCGTCGTCCACCGAGATCTTCGGAGCCAGCGAGACTCCCTCGAACGGCTGGGGCACGGCAGTGATGCCGCCCTCCTCCATCGCGTCGAGCGTCGCGACGAGCAACCCGGCGCCGGCGGTGGATAGCCGGCCGAGCAGGTCACCGCTGGTGTCCGTCGGGCGGATCTCCTCGGTGACCATCCCGAAGTACGGCCCGGTGTCGAGGCCCTCCTCGATGAGGAACGTCGTGGCGCCGGTGACCTCGTCACCGGCCAGCACCGCGTGCTGCACCGGTGCAGCGCCCCGCCAGGCCGGCAGCAGCGAGAAGTGCAGGTTGATCCAGCCGAGGCGCGGGATGTCGAGCGCCGCGCGCGGGATCAGCGCGCCGTAGGCCACCACGGGGATCGCCTCGAGGTCCAGGGCCGCGAGCCGGACCTGGAAGTCGTCCTCACGCGGGTGACGCGGGTCGAGCACCTGCAGCCCTGCGGACAGGGCACGCTCCTTCACGGGGCTCGGTCTCAAGGTGCGACCGCGGCCCGCAGGCGCGTCGGGCCGGGTGATGACCGCGACCACCTCGTGCCGGCTGGCGAGCAGCGCGTCGAGAGCGGGTACGGCGACCTCGGGGGTCCCCGCGAAGGCGAGTCTCAAGCGCGGCCGAACAGCGGGTGCGGGCTGGCCTTGATCACGGGGGCGGGCTCGTTGGCCCACTCTGCGTCCCGAAGCGCTTCGAGCGCCGCCTTCTTGGTCGCCGGATCGAGCTTGTCGATGAACAGCACGCCGTCGAGGTGGTCAGTCTCGTGCTGCACGCACCGGGCCAGGCGGTCACGTCCCTGCACGGTGATGGGGTCGCCGTACTCGTTCTGGCCGTGGGCGATGACCTCGGCCATCCGGACGCAGTCGAACGTGAGTCCCGGCAGCGACAGGCAGCCTTCGGGGCCGTCCATCTGCTCGTCGTGCGGGAAGTGCAGGACCGGGTTCACGAGGTGGCCCACGACGCCCTCGACCTCGTAGGTGAAGACCCGCAGCCCCACCCCGATCTGGGGCGCCGCGAGACCGGCACCGGGGGCGTCCTGCATCGTCTCCGTGAGGTCCTTGACCAGGGTCCGGAGCTCCTTGTCGAAGGTCGTGACGACCTGCGCCTTGGTACGCAGGACCGGGTCCCCGAGGAGTCGGATCGGTCGCAGCGCCATGCCCGCCAGCCTAAGCCAGCGTGAGGGGGTCCATGACCACGTGCACCGCCTCGGCCTTGCGGGCGCTGCGGATGCCGTTCGCCGCTTTGAGGGCGGCCGCCAGGGCAGCCCCCTGCGAGCGCGGCACCCGCACGAACGCCCGGACGCCTTCGTCGTCCGGCACGGGCCCGAGGACGTCACCGATCGACAGCTCCGCCAGCAGCTCCGACACCGCCGTCGAGGACCCCGTGACCGCCGCCATCCGGCTCACCGGGGGGAAGTCCAGTGCCCGCCGGTCGGCCAGCTCGCGGACAGCCGCACCGGCGGGGTCCCAGCGCACCAGGGCTTGTACGGGGGCCAGGCTGTGGTCGGCCACCACGACCACCTTGCCCCCTTCGGACGCGGGCTTGGCGAGCGCGGCAGCAGCGAGCCACCGACGGAGGGCCTCCTCGCCCGCACGCAGGTCGGCCCGGCTGAGCAGCGCCCAGGCATCGAGCAGCAGCACCGCCCCGTAGCCGCACTCAGCCACCGGCTCCGCCCCCGGGGTCGCCACGACGAGCTGCGCTCCGTCCGGGACAGTCGTCAGCACCTCGTCCCGGCCGCTGGTGCGGACGGTCGCTCCGGGGAAGGCCCGCCCGAGCTCCTCAGCGGTGCGCCTGGCCCCGACGACCGAGGCTCGCATCTGACGGCCCTCGCACGAAGGGCAGCGCCAGTCCCCTGCCAGCTTGCCGCACCAGCGACAGGCCGCGACCGCGTGGCTCGACGACGCGTGCAGCGGGCCGGCACAGGCGCTGCACCGCGCCGGCGTCCGGTCGCGGGCGCAGGCCAGCGAGGGGACGTATCCGCGACGCGGGACCTGCACGAGGACCGGGGCGCGGGCCTCGAGCGACACGCGGGCAGCCTCGAAGGCGAGCCGCGGGATCCGGGCGGCCTGGGCGACCGGGTCCCGGGCCAGGTCCTGCTCGGACGTGCCCACAACGGTCGGAGCCAGCTCGCGCACCGCGGCCCGGTCGGCCGACAGCTCGCGTGCCCAGCCCGTCTCGAGCAGGACCTGGCTCTCGGCCGTGCGGGCGAACCCGCCGAGCAGCGCCGCAGCGCCGGCCAGGTGGGCCCGGACCACGAGCACGTCCCGGGCGTGCGCGTAGGGCGACCGCGGCTCCGCGAGCAGGTCGTCGCCGTCGTCCCACACGACGACCAGGCCCAGGTCAGCGACCGGGGCGAAAGCCGCAGCCCGCGTACCGACCACAGCCCGCACCTGACCACGCCGCACCGCCAACCAGCGTCGGTAGCGCTCCGCCGGCCCCAGGTCCGCGCGCAGGGCGACGTGCGGCACCTCGAGGGCCGCCGACACCCGCTCGACGTCGCGGGCATCAGGGACGACCACGACCGCCCCCCTGCCTGCGGCCACGCAGGTCTGGACGGCGAGGGCGATCTCGGAGGGCCAGGTGGGTCCAGGAAGCGCCGTCCACACCGCCCGGGGGGCACCGGTGGCCAAGCCCTCGAGAAAGGCCGAGCCAGCCGGGTAGCGCGACCACGAACCGGGCAGTGGCTTCACGGGCTGGGCAGCCGGTTCCTTCGGCGGCTCAGCCTCCACCCGAGCGTGGCGTGGCGGGACCGCGAGGCGCAGCACGTCGTACAGGGTCCCGGCGGTCCGATCCGCCACCGCGCGCGCGAGCTGGGCCACCTCGGGGGCGAGGACAGGCTCGGGGCTCACGAGGGCCTGCAACGGCTGAAGCGCACCTTGGTGCTCGGTCTCGTCGAGCCGGCTCAGCACGAACCCGTCGACGAGCCGCCCCGAGAAGCGCACCCGCACCCGACACCCGGCCTCGGCGGCAGCCAGCTTCGTCGGGATCGCGTAGTCGAACGGCCGGTCCAGGTGCGGCACGCCGGTGTCGACCGCGACCCGGGCGACCGGGCGCTCCGTGCAGAGCTCCGCCGGTCGCTTCGCCCGGGGACGTGGCCCTATGCTCAGCTGCTCCGGCTCGGTCACGAGGTCCACGGGGGCGAGGCTAGGTCACACCCCGGACAGCCGACTGGCGGCCGTCCACAGGTGGACGACCGCCAGGGCAACGAGCTCGGGGACTACTGGCCGGCGGCCTTCTTCAGCAGCTCGGCGCGGTCCGTGGTCTCCCAGACGAAGTCGGGGAGCTCGCGGCCGAAGTGGCCGTAGGCGGACGTCTGGCCGTAGATCGGGCGCAGCAGGTCGAGGTCGCGGATGATCGCGGCCGGGCGGAGGTCGAACACCTCGATGACGGCGGCCTGCAGGACGCTGTCGTCCACCGCGCCGGTGCCGAAGGTGTCGACGAACAGCCCGACGGGCTCGGCCTTGCCGATCGCGTACGCGACCTGGACCTCGCACTTGGTGGCCAGCCCCGCGGCAACGACGTTCTTGGCGACCCAGCGCATCGCGTAGGCGGCGGAGCGGTCCACCTTGGACGGGTCCTTGCCCGAGAAGGCACCGCCGCCGTGACGGGCGTAGCCGCCGTAGGTGTCCACGATGATCTTGCGGCCGGTCAGACCGGCGTCGCCCATGGGTCCGCCGATGACGAACTTGCCGGTCGGGTTGACGAGCAGGCGGTAGCCCTCGGTCTCGATGCCCAGGCCCTCGAGCTCGGGGGCGACGACGTGCTCGGCGATGTCGGGGGTGAGCAGGTTGACGATGTCGATGTCGTCGGCGTGCTGGCTCGACACGACCACGGTGTCCAGCCGGACGGGCTTGCCGTCGACGTACTCGATGGTGACCTGGGTCTTGCCGTCGGGACGGAGGTAGGGGATGACGCCGTCCTTGCGGACCTGCGTGAGGCGCTTGGCCAGGCGGTGCGCCAGCGCGATCGGCAGCGGCATCAGCTCGGGGGTCTCGTCGCACGCGAAGCCGAACATCAGGCCCTGGTCGCCGGCGCCCTGCATGTCCAGCTCGTCCTGGTCGCCCTCGACGCGGTGCTCGTACGCCTCGTCGACGCCCTGGGCGATGTCAGCGCTCTGCGCGCCGATCGACACCGAGACGCCGCAGCTCTCGCCGTCGAAGCCCTTGCGGCTGCTGTCGTAGCCGATGTCGAGGATGGTGGTGCGGACGATGTCGGCGATGTTGGCGTAGCCGTCGGTCGTCACCTCACCGGCGATGTGCACCTGGCCGGTGGTGATCATCGTCTCGACGGCGACGCGGCTCTTCGGGTCCTGGGTGAGCAGCGCGTCGAGGATCGCGTCGGAGATCGCGTCAGCGATCTTGTCCGGGTGGCCCTCGGTGACGGACTCGGACGTGAACAGGCGGCGCGACATGGTGCTCCAGTGGGATGTGTTGACAGACGGGTGGAAGTCTACGGCTAGTCGCCCACGGAACCGCAGTCCGCGGTGTACGACGCCTCGACGGCCGGCGAGCCCTGCGCTCCTCTGGCCGCGGAGGAACCGACCTGGACGAGGGTCGCGGCGCGGAGCGCGTAGGTGGTGACGTGCACGGAGAAGCTGGTCCCGTTGGCGCTCTCGGCCTGCCGGACCTCGAGGCGGCCCGTCGCCAGGCAGCGGAAGCCGTCGCCGTGCGTGACGCTCCCGCCGAAGCCCAGGCGGGCCGGGCTCCCGTCGAGCTGGACCTCGCGCAGGGCCTTGCCGTCGTAGCGGTAAGGGGTGGCGAAGCTGGTCGACGCGCCC
>JAODNB010000396.1 GCA_025464795.1 Frankiales bacterium | reverse complement strand
CCCGTGAAGCTCTGCGCACCGATCTGCTTGGTCAGGTTGCCGATCTGGAGCGCGAGCACGGCGCCGAACGGGATGCTGACGAGCGCGGTCGGGAAGATCGTGACGCTCGCGATGAACCAGGCCTGCTGCACGAACTCGGCGAACTGGAACGGACGCTTGAACAGCCCACGCAGCACGTCGAGGGAGAGGGCGAAGAAGTCGCCGGCCCCGCGAACGGGGGCGAGAACGGAGACGGCCATCAGCCTTCGGTGCTCCGCCTGCTGGTGGCCCTCTTGGCGGGTGCCTTCTGCGCGGGCGCCTTCACCGCTGCCGCCTTCTTCGCCCCCGATGGGACCACCCGGACGCCCGCGCCGACCGTCTCGCGGGAAGCGCTCGTAGCGTCGCTCTGCTTCTCCGGTCGCTGAGCGGCTGTGCCCTTGCCGTCCTCGAAGGTGAGGTCGAGCCCAGGGAACGAGCCCGGGGGCGGGACCACGCCGTTGGCCTTCAGCCAGGACCCGGGCTTGCGCTCGCTGGCCCGGGTGATGCCGCTGCTGGTCGGCAGCTGGGCGGGGATGGGCGGCAACGCACCGAGCTCGATGCCCCTCTCGGACTCGAGCTCGCCGGCGTCCTTCTCCTCCGCCATGCCGATCGGTCCCTCGCGCTGCGCGTTGAGGAACTGGCGCACCACCGGCTCGTTGCTGCTCAGGAGCATCTCGCGGGGCCCGAACATCGCCAGGTGCCGCCGGTAGAGCAGCCCGATGTTGTCGGGCACCGTCCGCGCAGTGTTCACGTCGTGGGTGACGATGAGGAACGTCGCCTCGATCTGCGCGTTCAGGTCCACGATGAGCTGGTTGAGGTAGGCCGTGCGGACGGGGTCCAGCCCCGAGTCGGGCTCGTCGAACAGCAGGATCTGCGGGTCGAGCACCAGTGCGCGGGCCAGTCCGGCACGCTTGCGCATGCCGCCGGAGATCTCGCCGGGGAGCTTGCGCTCAGACCCGGTCAGGCCGGTGATCTCCATCTTGTCGAGGACGATGTCCTTGATCTCCTTCTCCGTCTTCTTGGTGTGCTCGCGAAGCGGGAAGGCGATGTTGTCGAACAGGTTCTGCGAACCGAACAGGGCGCCGTCCTGGAACAGCACGCCGAACAGCTTGCGGATCTCGTAGAGGTCCTTCTCCTTGACCTTCGTGATGTCGCGGCCGTCGATCGTGATCGACCCCGCCTCAGGCTTGAGCAGCCCGATGAGCGTCTTGAGGAACACCGACTTCCCGGTGCCGGAGGGACCGAGCAGCACGGAGATCTCGCCCGCGGGGAGCGTGAGGCTCACGTCCTCCCAGATGGTCTGCCGACCGAACCTCTTCGTGAGGTTCTCCACGCGGATCTCGACGCCCACTGAGCACTGCCCCTTCCGTCGCGTTCGTTCCCCGGCACACGCCTCCTCGGGTGGGCGGGCAGGGGTTCCGTGGTGACCGTACTCACACCGGGCAACTGAAGCATATGCACGTTGTCGCCCCAGAGCGCATACCGGTGGGTAACAAAGGTGCATCACGCCGCTGTGACGCTGCACGTCCCCCGGACGTCCTCAGACACGACAGGGCGGCCCACCCGGAGGTGGACCGCCCTGTCGGACGTGCGGGTGCTACTTGGCTCTTACTTGACCGTGACCGTGGCGCCGGCGGCCTCGAGGGCCTCCTTCGCCTTGGCAGCAGCGTCCTTGTTGACCTTCTCCAGGACGGGCTTGGGCGCCGCGTCGACGAGGTCCTTGGCCTCCTTGAGACCGAGGTTCGTGAGCGTGCGCACCTCCTTGATGACCTGGATCTTCTTGTCGCCGGCCGACTCGAGGACGACGTCGAACTCGTCCTGCTCGGCGGCGGCCTCGTCGCCGCCACCAGCGCCACCGGCGGCCGGGGCAGCAGCCACGGCGACGGGGGCGGCGGCGGTGACGCCGAAGGTCTCCTCGAACTGCTTCACGAACTCAGAGAGCTCGATCAGCGTCATCTCCTTGAACTGCTCCAGCAGGTCGTCTGCGCTGAGCTTCGCCATGGTGGCGTCTCCTTCTTGTTGTTGCCGGTTACCGGCGTACGGGGTGGTTGCGGCCGGAGCCGGTTACTCGGACTCGGTGCTGGTCTCAGTGCTGGCCTCGGCGGCGGGCGCCTCGGTCGTGTCTTCAGCCGCGGGGGCCTCGGGGGTCTGCTCGGCGGCAGGCGCCTCGGTCGTGTCCTCAGCTGCGGGGGCCTCGGTCGTGTCCTCAGCCGCGGGGGCCTCGGTCGTGTCGTCAGCCGCGGGGGCCTCGGTCGTGTCCTGGGCAGGAGCAGGCGTGCCGGCTCCACCTTCGAGGACGGAGGGGTCTGCCATGGCCTTGGCCTCGAGGGCACCCAGCGCGCGGGCGGCCTGCGAGAGCGGAGCGGCGAACAGGGAGACGGCGTTGCTGAGCGACGCCTTGAGGGCGCCCGCCATCTTGGAGAGCAGGACCTCGCGGGACTCGAGGTCGGCGAGCTTCTTGATCTCGTCGGCCGTGAGCGCCTTGCCGTCCATGACGCCGCCCTTGACGACCAGGGCTGGGTTGGCCTTGGCGAAGTCTCGGAGGGCCTTGGCCGCGGAGACCGGGTCGCCGCTGACGAACGCGACGGCCGTGGGACCCGCGAGCAGCACGTCGAGGCCCTGGAGCCCAGCGTTCTGCGCGGCGATCTTGGTGAGGGTGTTCTTCACGACGGAGTACGTCGTGTCGGCACCCAGAGCGACCCGGAGGTCGGTGATCTGCTTGACCGTGAGGCCGCGGTACTCGGTGAGCACGGCAGCGGCAGAGCTGGAGAAGCTCTCGGTCAGCTCAGCCACGGTGTCGCCCTTGTCGGGACGGACCGTTGCTCTCTTGTGCTCCACAACAGACGTCATGGGGCTCCTCTCGTTCGGCGCCGATCGGGGCCCTTCAACGAGGGACGCCCCGGCGCAGGAGGCGCACGGGGCGTAGAAGTCACGCTGTCGTGTTCTCACCTGCGCGGGTCGTCCGCCGGAGCGGAGCCTTCTGCTCTTCCGGAGAAGAGCGACCTGCGGTCTTGGGCTTCGTACAGGTTATCAGCCCTCCGCTCCGGCGCCGGGCCGGAGCGGAGGACCAGGGGCTTACGCCTCGGAGGACTCGTCGACCAGCAGGTTGCGGGTCTTGTTCGGGTCGGCCTGGATGCCGGGTCCCATGGTCGTCGAGAAGACGACCTTCTTGAGGTACTTGCCCTTGGAGGAGGACGGCTTCGCGCGCAGGACCTCGTCCAGGGCCGCGGCGTAGTTCTCGACGAGCTTGGTCTCGTCGAACGAGGCCTTGCCGACGACCAGGTGCAGGTTGTTCTGCTTGTCGACGCGGAAGTTGACCTTGCCGCCCTTGATGTCGTTGACGGCCTTGGTGACGTCAGCGGTGACGGTGCCGGTCTTCGGGTTCGGCATCAGGCCGCGCGGGCCGAGGACGCGGGCGACCTTGCCGACCTTGCCCATCATGTCGGGGGTCGCGACGGCCGCGTCGAAGTCGACCCAGCCCTTGGCGACCTTGTCGATGAGCTCGTCCCCACCGACCTCGTCGGCGCCGGCCGCGAGGGCCTCAGCGGCCTTGTCGCCCAGGGCGAAGACGATGACCCGCGAGACCTTGCCGGGGCCGTGCGGCAGGTTGACCGTGCCGCGGACCATCTGGTCGGCCTTGCGGGGGTCGAC
>JAODNB010000387.1 GCA_025464795.1 Frankiales bacterium | reverse complement strand
GTGCTGAGGCCGCGGCGCTCGAGGAGTTCGACAGCTCGCTGCTCGTGCCCGGCTCGGTGGTGCTCGTCGGCGAGCGGCTGGCGTCTGCGCCGGGTGCCCTGTCCGCTGCCGCTGCCCTCGCCGGTCGCGCTGGAGCCAAGCTCGCGTGGATCCCCCGTCGTGCGGGGGAGCGGGGCGCCATCGACGTCGGCGCCGTCCCGACGATGCTCCCGGGGGGCCGGTCGCTTGCCCAGGCTTCCGAGCTCGGCTGGGGTGACGTCCCGCCCGAGGCCGGCAAGGACCTGAACGAGATCCTCGCCGCGGTCAAGGCCAAGCAGCTGAAGGGGCTCGTCCTCGGAGCCTTCGACCCGACCGATGCGCCCGACCCGACGCTCGCTCTCGACGCGATCGAGGCCGCGGAGTTCGTCGTCAGCCTGGAGATCCGCCGCTCGCCGGTGACCGACCGGGCCGATGTCGTCTTCCCGGTCGCTGCCGCGGTCGAGAAGGGCGGGACCTTCCTCGACTGGGAGGGGCGTGCCCGTCCGTTCGACGCCGTGCTGAGCACCAGCGGGGCCCTCACCGACGCGCGCGTGCTCGACGCGCTCGCGCAGGCCATGGACCGCCCGCTCGGCCTGCCCGACCTCCAGGCCGCCCGTGCCGAGATCTTCCGCCTCGGCGCGACCTCCGCCCACCCGGCGCCCCCGACCGCCCACCTCGCGTCCTCAGCAGACGCTCCAGAGCCCAGCGCGGACGTGACGACACAGGACGGCGACCCCGAGGCTGCGTCCTCAGCAGACGCCCCGGAGCCCAGCGCGGACGAGACGACGCAAGAGGCGGTGGTGCCGGGAGCGGCGACGCTGGCGACGTGGCACCTGCTGCTCGACGACGGCTCGCTGCAGGACGGCGAGCCGCACCTGGCAGGTACCGCGCGCAGCCCCCGGCTGCACCTGTCTGCGGCCACCGCCGCCGGCCTCCAGGCGAGGGACGGCGACTCCGTCACCGTCAGCACCGACCGGGGCAGCGTCACCCTGCCGCTCGTCGTGGCCGACCTCCCCGACGACGTCGTGTGGGTGCCGACCCGCACCCGCGGAGCGCACGTCCGCACCGACCTCAGCGCCGCCCACGGCGACGCCGTGGTCCTGTCGAAGGGGTCGCCGCAGTGATGCACCTCGTCATGGGATCCGATGACACCCAGCTCCCTGTGACCAGCTTCGGCCACGAGCCGTTCTGGGTCACCCTGGTCAAGGCCCTGTTCGTGTTCGTCCTGCTGGTCCTGCTGACGCTGTTCACCATCGTGTTCGAGCGCAAGGTCGTCTCGTGGATGCAGCAACGCAGAGGCCCCAACCGCGTGGGTCCTCGCGGCTACCTGCAGTCCTTGGCCGACGGCTTGAAGCTGGCGCTCAAGGAGGAGATCATCCCGGCGCTGGCGGACAAGCCGGTGTACGCCCTCGCGCCGATCATCTCGGCGGTCCCCGCCTTCCTCGCTTTCTCCGTCATCCCCTTCGGACCGAAGGTGGACTTCGCCGGTCACACCACGGCGCTGCAGCTGACGGACATGCCGATCGGCGTGCTGTTCGTCCTTGCCTGCTCGAGCGTCGGCGTCTTCGGCATCGTGCTCGCCGGCTGGTCGTCGGGCTCCACCTACCCGCTCCTCGGTGCCCTGCGCAGCGCGGCCCAGGTCATCTCCTACGAAGTGGCGATGGGGCTGAGCTTCGTCGCGGTGTTCCTCTACAGCGGCTCCCTGTCGACCAGCGAGATCGTCGCTGCGCAGCACGACACGTGGTTCGCCGTGACCCTGCCCGTCTCGTTCATCATCTACGTGGTCGCCATGGTGGGCGAGACCAACCGCGCCCCGTTCGACCTGCCCGAGGCAGAGTCGGAGCTCGTCGGTGGCTTCCACACCGAGTACACCTCGCTGAAGTTCGCGATGTTCTTCCTCGCCGAGTACATCAACGTCATCACCGTCTCGGCGCTCGCGACGACGATGTTCCTCGGCGGGTGGCGACCGCCGCCCTTCATCGGACGGGTCGAGTTCTTCAACTCGGGCTACTTCCCGATCGTGTGGTTCCTGCTCAAGGTCGTCGCCTTCATCTTCTTCTTCATCTGGCTGCGCGGCACGCTCCCTCGGCTGCGCTACGACCAGTTCATGCGGATGGGCTGGAAGCTCCTCATCCCGGTCAGCCTGGTCTGGATCCTCATGGTCGCGACCATTCGCGAGCTCAACCTGCAGGTCGCGGACAGCCACAAGCGCGTGCTGTACATCGCGATCGGGATCCTCGTCTTCTTCTTCCTGTTCTTCGCCTGGCCCCAGAAGCCCAAGCCGACGCAGCAGCAGATCGACGAGGGCAACGCGCTCGTGCCCACCTCGCGGGGCGGCTTCCCCGTCCCTCCGATGGACCTCGTCGTGCCGCCCACGCCGTGGTCGCTCACCGGGTCCGAGCGCCAGCTCACACCGCCCGCCCCCCCAGCCACTGAGGAAGAGGCACCCCATGGCTAGCATCTTCGACCCCGTCAAGGGGTTCGGCGTCACCTTCGCGACGATGTTCAAGCCGAAGACGACGGAGGAGTACCCGGAGTACGTGCGCCCCGTTGCGCCGCGCTTCCACGGCCGCCACGTCCTCAACCGTCACCCCGACGGGCTCGAGAAGTGCATCGGCTGCGAGCTGTGCGCGTGGGCCTGCCCCGCCGACGCGATCTACGTCGAGGGCGCGAACAACACCGACGAGCACCGGATGTCGCCGGGCGAGCGGTATGCCGCCGTCTACCAGATCAACTACCTGCGCTGCATCTTCTGCGGGCTGTGCATCGAGGCCTGCCCGACCCGTTCGCTCACCATGACGAACGAGTACGAGCTTGCCGACTCGAGCCGCGCGTCGCTCATCTTCACCAAGGAGCAGCTGCTCGCGCCGCTGCT
>JAODNB010000355.1 GCA_025464795.1 Frankiales bacterium | reverse complement strand
GCTCGGCCTCGAGGCCGGCCGAGAAGGACCCGGTGGCCCCGAGCACCAGCGCGTCCCCGTTGAGGGTCGTCCCGAGCCCGATGGCGACCTGTCCGGGCGCGGTGAGCGGCACCCGCTGCAAGGACGTGGGCGTGGCGTTGGCGTGCTGCCGGATGGCGCCGGTCGAGCTGGTCTCGCCCTCGGCGAGCGGGGCAGCGCCCACGCTCACGCGCGAGGCGAGCTCGTCGTGGAACTGGCGCAGGTCGGGACAGACCGCAGTCGCACCCTGAACGGGCACCTGCTGCGTGACGATCGCGGCCGGCTTGGGCTGGTCGAGAGTGCCCCCCACGAGGGCGACGGCGCCCAGCAGGGCGGCCGCCAGGACCGCACCGAGCGGAAGGCGTCGGGGGGCATCAGCGGTGTGCGTCATCGTGCGACCACCGGTACGAAGGGCCCTGTTGCGGCGTCGTCGTCATCCAGCTCCTCGAGCCCGCGCCGACGTCGACCACCGGGCGAGGACAGGACCAGGACGACGAGCACGAGAGCGGCCTGGGCCCACAACGACGCCCGACGGGAGCCGGCGGAGTAGCTCACCTGGATGAGCCCGCCGTCCGTGGGCAGCTCGAACCCCTGCGCCCAGCCCCAAGCGGTCCGGGCCTGGAGGGGCCTGCCGTTCAGCGTCGCCCGCCAGTGCCGGTCTGCGGCATCTGCCAGCACCAGGACGCGCCCCGGCTCCCCTCTCGCGACGGACGCCTTGGCGGTGATCGGGCCGGAGGGCAGCGCGGCGGGAGGCGACTGGCGGAGGGCGTCTGCGCTGGGGGCCCGGTCACCGGCGAGAGCCCGGGCGCCGAGGGAGGGGGGCAGCACGCTCAGCCGCCCGGTCGGCGCCTGCACCTGCCAGAGGACGACCTTGCCGGAGGTCCGGCGTACCAGGCCTGTCTGGCTGTCGAGACCCGCGGCCAGCTGGTCCGTGCCCGGACCGGTGCGCAGCGCCACGTAGCGCACCGCCCGGGTCGACAGGGCCTCAGCCGCATCGCTGCCGAGCGGGGCGACCAGGTCGGCCACGATCGCGTCGAGAGCAGCGCGCTGGGGCCGTGCGGTCGTGAAGCCCGCGTCGCTGGTCTCGAAGCCGCGCGCGTCCGTCACCGTGTAGCTGACCAGTCCAGGAGCGCTCTGGGCCACGACGAGGACCCGTAGCCCTGGGCTGTGCTCCAGCTCTGCCCTGGCGAAAGCGGGCAGCAGCTCGCGGCTGTCGCGCTGGAGCGGGGCGCCTGCCCCTCGGTCCACCCACTGCACCGCGGCGAAGACGGGCAGCCCGGCTGCGGCGACGGCCAGGAGCCCCGCCAGCAGCTGTCGCCAGCCGAAGCTCGACCTTGCCAGTCGGCTGCGGGCACCGTTGGCAGCGACGAGCGCCGCCGTGAGCAGCGCCAGCCCGGCGATCTGCAGCGCCACCGCAGGCGAGACGGGGACGTCGTGGACGCTGGTGCGACTGAGCGTCAGCGCCCCGAACAGGGCCACGGCGACGACGGCCCAGCAGGCGAGGGCGAGGCGCCGGAAGGCGTAGCGGACCGTGCCTGCGAGAGCCGCGAGGACGAGCCCGGTCGTGACGAAGACCCACGGCAGCCCCGGGCCACCGGGCGAGAGCAGCATCAGGTGCCAGACCGGCAGGTCCTCACGGGCCACCTGAGGTCCCGCCACGAACAGGGACGGGTGCTGCACCGCCTGCCAGGACCAGGGGAACAGGATCGCGCCGGGCACGATCGCGACGACCAGCGCCGCCAGGGCACGGCGCCGGCCGCCGTGCAGGGCGACGTTGATCGCCGCGCCCGCGAGCAGCACCGCGGCCGACAGCGGCCAGAGGACGGGCGCGAACGCGCAGGTGATCCCGAGGGCCAAGCCGAGCGCCCAGGCGCGCCACCAGCCCTCGACCCGGGGGTCGTCGGTGAGGAGCCGTCCCGCGGCCAGGACCAGCAACGGCAGGGCGATCTGCGTCGCTGCGGCGTCGAGGCGGCCGGCCGCGATGGTGCCGGTCGCGACCGGCAGCAGTGCCCAGGTCGCCGCGGCCCAGAGCCGGAGGTACAGGTGCCGGACGAGCCGGCTGGCAGCGAGGTAGGCCATGAGCCCGGACAGCGGGACGCTGCCGAGCAGCAGCACGTCGATGGCGACGGCGGGCTTGCCGAGGAACAGCGTGGAGAGCGCGGCGAGTGCCGCCGTCCCCGGCGGGGTGGGCGTCCCGGTCCCGAGGCCGACGTCATGCCAAGCGCTGGCGTAGGTGGTCCACAGGTCGCTCGCGCCCTGGGGCGCTCGAAGGAGCGAGCCGCCGTAGAGGGCACCTCCGCTGAAGGGCAGCACCGACCGCTCCGCGAGCAACGCCACGGCGCTGAGGACCGCGAACAGCAGGACGCCCGGACGAAGCAGCAGGCGCTTGAGGGTGCCGGTGCTTGCGATGTCCAGGTCGTCGACCCCGTCGGGGCCGTCCGGACCGGGGTCGCCCAGGGCACCGAGAGGGTTGGCACCGGGGGCGCCACCCCCGGAGAGCCAGTCGCCGACCGCCCCGAGCCTGGCTCGCAGGCGTACCGCCCGGGAGGCCATCAGGTGCTTCAGCTCGGCCGGCGGAACCGACCTCGTTGCCGCCCTGCTGGCGCGCACCCGTCGCAGCCGTGCCGGGGAGCCGACGGCACCGACCAGGGCCCGCCACTCGTCACCTGCCGCAGCCACCTGCCGGGTGAGGAGCAGGCCGAGCGACCGGAAGCCGGTGGCCAGGACGAGCCGGGGCAGCAGACCGAGCAGCCGCAGCGTGCTGACGTGCGCGAGCAGGACGTACAGCGCGTTCTTGCGGTCTGTGCCTGTGGCCCGACCGAGGGCCGCGTCGGTCCGGCGCTGCCCTGTCGTCGCCGCGCGCACGTGACGGATGCGGGCGGACGGAACGACGCTGACGCGATGGCCTGCGGCGTTGACCTTCCATCCGAGGTCGAGGTCGTCACGGAAGACGGGCAGCGCGGGGTCGAGACCACCGACCGCGTCCCAGACATCACGCCGGATGAGGGCACCGGCGGTGCCGACCGCGAGGACGTCGCCGATGCCGTCGTGCTGACCCTGGTCGTACTCGCGCCGCTCCAACCCGGTCTCCCGGTGCCCTGCGGCGTCGGTCGTGATGCCGACCTCGACCAGGACCCGCGGGTCGGACCAGTCCCGGACCTTGGGGCCGAGCAGCGCGGTCGACGGGCTGCTCTCGGCGTGCTCCACGAGCGCTCGCAGCGTGCCGGCCTCGACGGCCATGTCGTCGTGCAGCAGCCACAGCCAGCTCGTCGGCGGCGCGCTCTCCAGGGCCTGGGCCACCGCGGCGCCGAAGCCGGTGTCCCTGGGCAGCTGGAGCACCTCGCCGTACGCAGCCTGCATCAGCGCGACGCTCTCGTCTGCACTGCCCGTGTCGACGCACAGGACCCGGGCCGGGACGGAGGTGGAGGAGGCGAGCGCTGTCAGCGCCTCGGGCAGCCAGGCGGCGCCGTCATGGGCGACGAGTACGGCCGTGACGTCCACGATCGTTCGCGAGGCCTTCGGCCCAGCTGCAGCAGACCGGGCGCGCGGGGCGCGACGGGTCGCGTCAGCCGCATCAGTGGGCTGCTTGGTACGGGGTGGCATGCGGTGTCGACCGTGGATCGGCGGGACGCGCAGCCGGCCGGTCGCTCGGCCGCACGTCGTCGGACGGTGTCGTCCAGCCTAGTCGTCGCCGCAGCCCCGTCGGCCCGTCGAGAGTCAGCTCACCTTGCGCTTGAGGCGGCGGCGCTCGCGCTCGGACAGCCCGCCCCAGATGCCGAACCGCTCGTCCTGCATCAGTGCGTACTCGAGGCACTCCTGCTTGACCTCGCAGCCCACGCAGATGCGCTTCGCCTCACGGGTGGAGCCGCCCTTCTCCGGGAAGAACGCCTCCGGGTCGGTCTGGGCGCACAGCGCCTGGTCCTGCCAGGCGAGCATCCCGTCGTCCTCGGTGTCGGCCGTCGTGCCCACGACCATCAGGTGGGTCATCTCTGTCATCGTCACTCCTGCGGTCTCGTGGCCGCTGCGGTTGCAGCGACCCCTGTGCCGCGGACGCAGACGGGTCGATGTCTGCGCGCCGTGGGAACGACACGCAGAGAATTACACGCGTGTCATCCGTCCACGTCAAGGCCGGGAATGTTAAGGAGCGGCTCCGACCGGCCCGAATGACGTGCTTTGAGCACGCCTGTCCCGTTCGGGCAGGGGGTTTCGAGGTCACGTTCCGTCAGGCACCTGTCACCGCGGGGCTACGCCAGCCTGGGGTGCGCGTGCCCCTCAGCGGGCTTCGCCGGCGCTTCGTGGACGTTGCGACGGGCCCCCGCACGTCGGTACGTCCGAGGTCGGCGAACCGCTGACGGACGTCAGGGCTTGGGCTTGCGGCGGAACAGCCGGCGGGGCTCATCGCCGGGAGCAGCCGGCCTCGCGGCCCAGGACGCGGTGGGCGCCGGTGCCGGTGCCTCAGCGGAGGCGTCGGCTGGTGCGGGAGCGCCCGCTGGTGCGGGAGCGTCGGCTGCCGCGGGAGCGTCGGCTGGTGCGGGAGCCTCAGCTGCTGCGGCCGACGCGGCGTCCAGGGCGGCCGACGGGCTCGGGACCTCGGGCATGGCGTCGAGGCTCGCCCGCTTCGGCGCCCTCGCCGTCCGAGCAGTCGTGCCTGCGGGGTCGGTAGGGAGGCCCTCCTTCGCCGGCTGCTCGGCCCTACGGACCGCGGTCGCGGCGGACGCCTTCGCGACGGTCCGCCGGCCTGGCCTCACCGCGGGACGGGCCTGCGCCGGCGGGGGCGCCGTGCTCGGCGTGGGCTCTGCCTCAGCAGGTCCGGGGGCGCCTGCGGGGGCGACAGCTGGCGCGACTTCCTGGGCCTGCGCCTGGCCGGCCGTCCCGGTCGACGCCGCTGCTGCCTTCGTCGCTGGCGCCTTAGTGTCAGGTGCCTTCGTCGCGGGCGCCTTCTTCGCAGGTGCCTGCTTCGCAGGTGCCTTCTTCGCTGGCGCCTTCGTCGCAGGTGCCTTCGCCGGTGCCTTCGTCGCAGGTGCCTTCTTCGTCGTTGCCTTGGTGGCCGCCGGCTCGGCGGGAGCGTCCTTGTCGGGGGCAGCCTGTTCGGGCGTGCTCGTCCCGGCCTTCGCAACCCGCTCTGCCCGCTTCACTGCCGGCTTCTCGGCTGACCGTGGTGCGTCCTTCTCGGGTACACCGGGCGCAGGCGCGGGAAGGGCTGCGGCGGTGGCCGCGACGGCCTGAACCGCCTCCCCGAGCGCCGCCAGCT
>JAODNB010000341.1 GCA_025464795.1 Frankiales bacterium | reverse complement strand
CCTCCATGTGGGCGTGGCAGTTCAGCAAGGCCCTCCACCTCGCCGACGCCAAGGGGCAGACCCGGTTCGTCTCGATGCAGAACCACTACAACCTGCTCAACCGCGAGGAAGAGCGAGAGATGCTTCCACTGTGCGCGGATGAGGGCGTCGGGGTGATCCCGTGGAGCCCTTTGGCGCGCGGCCGGCTGGCCAGGCCGTGGGACGAGGCCACGGAGCGGTCAGCCACAGACGGCTTCGGCGCGATCCTCTACGTCGACAGCGACCGCGAGATCGTCGACGCCGTCACGGCCGTGGCGGAAGCGCGTGGCGTCAGCCGGGCTCAGGTCGCCACCGCGTGGATCCTGTCTAAGCCGGTCGTGACCGCTCCGATCATCGGCGCCACCAAGCTGTCGCACCTCGAGGACGCGATCGCTGCGGTCGACCTCGAGCTCACGCCCGACGAGATCGCATCGCTGGAAGCGCCCTACCGGCCCCATGCCGTTGCCGGTTTCGCCTAGCCAATAAGGGCTCAGCGACCCGTGGTGCCGTCGAGCTGCTCACGAAGGATGTCGGCGTGGCCCGCGTGCCGGGCGAGCTCACTCGTCTTGTGCGCGACCACCCACCGCACCGTCTTCAACCGGCCGTCGACGGGCACCACGGTCAGTGCGCCGAACTCGGTAGCGGCAAGGATCTCGTCGCTCCTGGCGACCGCGGCTTCGAAGGCGCCGACGACCTCCTCGGCAGGAGTGTCTGCGGGAACCTGCATCGAGAAGTCCCACTCGAGGTCAGGTCCCCCGCCGACGTGGTGATGGAACCAGTACTGCTCCCCATGGGTGCAGTGCTGCACGAGCCCGAGCAGGGACGTCCCCGAGGGCACCAGGACGCGTCGCAGCTGCTCCTCATCGAGCCCCTCGGTCTTCTTCAGCAGGCAGTGCCGGGCGAAGCGCAGGAAGGACAGCGCGGTGTCCCTCTCACCCTCATCGTTGCGGGGAGTCGGTTCGCGCTGGGTCTCCATCAGACGACGCAGAACTCGTTGCCCTCGGGATCCTGCAGCACGATCCACCCGGAGCCCATCTCCGTGACCGTCTCGAGGACCGTCGCACCCAGCGCGACGAGCTCGTCCGCCACGGCCCGGCACTGGGCGAGCTTCTTGTCCACCGGCGTACCGACCCCGTCGCTAGCCGGCACGTCGAGGTGGAGTCGGTTCTTCCCGACCTTCGCCTCGGGCACCCGCTGGAAGAACAGCCGCGGACCGACACCTGAGGGGTCGACGATCGCGTTGGCCTTGTTGAAGTCCTCCGGCGGGACTCCCCACGCAGTGAGCGCCTCGGGCCACGAGTCGAGTCCCTCGGGTGGTGGCTGCACCACGTAGTCCAGCGCTGCCGCCCAGAAGGCGCCGAGGGTGGCGGGATCGGCGCAGTCGACGGTGATCTGGGGCTTGCGGGCCATCAGTCCTCCACGGGTTCGGATCCGTTGAACATGGCCAGCAGCCATCCGCCGTCCGGCTGACGGCGCAGGACGCCGGAGAGACGGTAGGGCCGGACGAGCGGGCCCTGTTCGGGGATCTCGGCGTGCAGCTGCGCCGGTCCCACGAACCAGGCGACGTCACCGTGCTCCGTGACGTGCAGGTGCTTCCAGGTCCACCCCAGGGTGATGCCCTGGTCGAAGAACCCCTGCACGAGAGCTCGGATCGCCTCGTGGCCGACCGCGCTCTCGCCACCACCTGACCCGAACAGCACGGCGTCCGGCTCGAACGCGTCGAGCACCGCTGCAGCGTCGTGCGCGCGCAAGGCAGCGACCTTGGCGGTCAGGACCTCGTCGACGACAGACACCTCAGTCGACAGCTCCGTCGAGCTCCACCACCGGAAGGTAGACGCGGGCGCCCTCGCCGAGGAACTCGGCGGACTTCTCCTTCATGCCGAGCTCGAGCGCCTCGACCTCGCCGACGCCGTGCTCCGCGGCGTACTTGCGCACGTCCTGGCTGATCCGCATCGAGCAGAAGTGCGGGCCGCACATCGAGCAGAAGTGCGCGGTCTTCGCGGCCTCGGCCGGCATCGTCTCGTCGTGGAAGTCGCGTGCCTTGGTCGGGTCCAGCGAGAGGTTGAACTGGTCCTCCCAGCGGAACTCGAAGCGGGCGTCGGACAAGGCGTCGTCCCAGGCCTGCGCACCCGGATGGCCCTTGGCGAGGTCCGCCGCGTGGGCGGCGATCTTGTACGTGATGACTCCGTCCTTGACGTCATCGCGGTTCGGCAGCCCGAGGTGCTCCTTCGGCGTGACGTAGCAGAGCATCGCCGTTCCGTACCAGCCGATCATCGCGGCGCCGATGGCCGAGGTGATGTGGTCGTAGCCGGGCGCGATGTCAGTCGTCAGCGGACCGAGCGTGTAGAACGGCGCCTCCTTGCAGACCTCCAGCTGAAGGTCCATGTTCTCCTTGATCTTGTTCATGGGCACGTGGCCGGGGCCCTCGACCATGACCTGGACGTCGTACTCCCAGGCGATCTCGGTCAGCTCCCCCAAGGTCCGCAGCTCGGCGAACTGGGCGGCGTCGTTCGCGTCGGCGATCGAGCCCGGACGCAGCCCGTCGCCGAGGGAGAACGTCACGTCGTACTGCTGCATCAGCTCGCAGATGTCGCGGAAGTGGGTGTAGAGGAAGTTCTCCTGGTGGTGCGCCAGGCACCAGGCCGCCATGATCGAGCCGCCGCGCGAGACGATGCCGGTCTTGCGCTTCGCGGTCATCGGGACGTAGCGCAGCAGCACGCCGGCGTGCACGGTGACGTAGTCGACGCCCTGCTCGAACTGCTCGACGAGGGTGTCCCGGTAGATCTCCCACGACAGGTCCTCGGCCTTGCCGTCGACCTTCTCGAGCGCCTGGTAGAGCGGCACCGTCCCGATCGGGACAGCGCTGTTGCGGATGACCCACTCGCGGGTCGTGTGGATGTTGCGGCCGGTGGACAGGTCCATGACCGTGTCGGCGCCCCACCGGGTCGCCCAGGTCATCTTCTCGACCTCCT
>JAODNB010000222.1 GCA_025464795.1 Frankiales bacterium | reverse complement strand
GCTGCAGAGCGATCGCGCGGGCGATGCCGATGCGCTGGCGTTGGCCGCCCGAGAACTCGTGCGGGTAGCGGTTGTAGTGCTCCGGGTTCAGGCCCACTCGCTCGAGCAGCTTCTGGACCTCCTGCTTGACGCCACCCTCGGTCGCGGTGCCCTGGATGTGGAACGGGGCGCCGACGATCGTGCCGATCGAGGGGCGGGGGTTCAGCGAGCTGTAGGGGTCCTGGAAGATGATCTGGATGTCCTTGCGGAGCGGACGCATGTCGCCCCGGGACAGGTGCGTGATGTCCTTGCCCTCGAAGGTGATCCGCCCTCCGGTGGGCTCGAGCAGCCGGGTGAGCAGCCGACCCATCGTCGACTTGCCGCAGCCGGTCTCGCCGACGACGCCGAGGGTCTCGCCCTTCTTGACGCTGAAGCTGAGACCGTCGACCGCCTTCACGGCACCGACCTGCTTCTGGAAGATGATGCCGCGGCTGACGGGGAAGTGCTTCTGCAGCCCCTCGACCTCCAGCAGGTACTCCTGCCCGGCAGCGGGCGCGCCCGTGGGCGTGGCGTCGACGGCCGTCATGCGTGCATCTCCAAGCTCCGGGGGGTGGTCACAGGTTCGGCTTCACCTGGTTGATGAAGATGCTCTGCCGCTCCTGGCTGCTGAGGTGGCAGCGCACGAGGTGGCCCTTGCCCGCGTCGACGAGCTCGGGCACGACGGTCGAGCCCTTGCCGCCGGTCTGGGGCTCGTAGGGGCAGCGCGGGTGGAAGGCGCAGCCGCTCGGGATGTTGATGAGGCTGGGAGGCGATCCGTCGATCGGCTTGAGCCGCTCCTGCCGGACCCGGTCCAGTCGGGTCACCGAGGACAGCAGGCCCCAGGTGTACGGGTGCTGCGGCTCGTAGAACACCTCCGTGACGGTGCCGTACTCGACGGCCTTGCCGCCGTACATCACCAGGATGTCGTCGACGAACTCGGCAACCACCCCGAGGTCGTGGGTGATCATGATGATGGCGGAGCCGAACTCCTTCTGCAGGTCGCGCAGCAGGTCGAGGATCTGCGCCTGGACCGTCACGTCCAGCGCCGTGGTCGGCTCGTCCGCGATGAGCAGCTCCGGGTTGCAGGACAGCGCCATCGCGATCATCGCGCGCTGGCGCATCCCGCCGGAGAACTGGTGCGGGTAGTCGTCCACGCGCTTGTCCGGACCGGGGATGCCGACGCGGTCGAGCATCTCGACCGCGCGCGCCTTCGCGGCCTTCTTCGAGACGTCGTTGTGGATGCGGTAGGCCTCGCTGATCTGCGAACCGATCGTGAAGTACGGGTGCAGCGCGGACAGCGGGTCCTGGAAGATCATCGCCATCTTCTCGCCCCGGAGCTTGCGCACCTCCTCCTTCGTGGCCGACACCATCTCGATGCCGTCGAGCCACACCTCCCCCGACAGCTGCGCCCGGGTGCCCTTGTGGAGGCCGAGGATGCCGAGGCTGGTCACGGACTTGCCGGACCCCGACTCCCCCACGATGCCGAGGGTCTTGCCCTTCTCGAGCTGGAAGGACAGACCGTCGACCGCCTTGACCAGACCGTCGTCGGTCGGGAAGTGGATCTTGAAGTCGCGCACCTCGAGGAACGAGGTCGGACCGGGACGCGGGGCCTCGGTGCCCTGGTCAAGGCTGAGAGTCAACAGAGGGTCCTTCGCTGAGAGGTCGCTGGCGGAATGGTACGGCGGCAGGCCGAGCAAGACAGCGACCTACGAGTAGCTGACCTTCGGGTCGACGAACGCGTACAGCACATCGACGATCAGGTTGGCCATCACGATGAAGAACGCGGCGATGAGGGTCACCCCGAGGATCGTCGGCTGATCGGACTTGGTGATGGCCTGCAGCGCGGCCGTCCCGAGCCCGGGTAAGCCGTAGACGCTCTCGGTGAGGATCGCCCCTCCGAGCAGTCCGCCGAGGTCCAGGCCGAAGATCGTGACGATGGGGGTGAGCGCCGCGCGCAGGCCGTGCTTGGCGATGACCCGGCTCTCGGGCAGGCCCTTGGCACGCGCGGTCCGGATGTAGTCCTCGCCCATGGTCTCGAGCATGTTCGCCCGGGTCAGCCGGGCGTAGAGGGCCGCGAACAGGAAGGCGAGCGTGATCCACGGCAGGAGCAGGTTCTTCGCCCAGTTCAAGGGGTCGTCGGAGAAGTTCACGTAGGTCGGGTAGTCCAGCCATCGGAGCCGGTAGCAGACCAGGTAGAGCGCGATGAGCGCCGTGAAGTACGACGGCAGGGACACGCCTCCCAGGGCGATGCCCATGGCCGTGCGGTCGAACACGGTGCCCTTCTTCAGGGCTGACAGGATCCCCGCGCTCACCCCGAAGACCAGCCACATCACGGCGGCCCCGATGGCGATGCTGAAGGTCACCGGCAGGCGGGCCATGAGGGCCGGCCGGACCGGCTGGTCGGTCGCGAACGAGAAACCGAGGCAGGGAGCGGAGCAGCGCTCGGTGGAGCCACCGCCCTCGAAGTCACGGCCGACGAACAGGCCCGCGACGAACTTCCCGTACTGCGAGTCCGACGGGGGCCACGCGAAGAAGACCGGCTTGTCGATGCCGAGCTTCTTCTCGATGGCGGCCAGGCGGTCGGGGTTGCAGCCCTTGCCGCAGGCGTTGAGCGCGGGGTTCGAGGGATAGGCGAAGAAGATGGCGAACGTGATGATGCTGATCACGATCAAGATCGCGACGACTCCGATGGAGCGTCGGATGATGTAGCGGAGCACGATCGCACCTGCGTTCTTCAGTGCCCCGGGGGGCGGGAGACCTGCAGACAGGGTGTCGTCAGCTCTCGGAGCGAGTCGAGCGCTGGCGGCACCCTGCCTCCCCGGCGTTGCACCGGGGAGGCAGGGCCTAGCGGAGGTTGCTTACTTCATCACGCCGAGCGCGGCCATGTCCGGCTCGCCGTAGAAGCCGTGAAGGAAGACGCCCGTCACGTTCTTGCCGTAGATGAAGATGGCCTTGTCGTTCAGGAGCGGGAAGATCGGCGCCTGCTCCGTCATCATCTTCTCGTCCAGGTCGCCCCACGCCTTGTTCGCTGCGTTCGCGTCCGTGAGGGCGGTGATGCGGGCGATCTCGGCGTTGGTGGCCGGGTCGTTCAGCTGGGCGAAGTTCTGGTTGCCCTGCGGAACGATCTGCTTGCCCTCGAACAGCGGCGGGATGACGGTGCTGGCGGACGGCCAGTCCGGACCCCACGCGGCGATCGCGAACTCCGGCTCCTTCTTGATGTCACCGATCGTCGTGTAGTAGACGCCCGAGTCCACCGACGCGACCTTGATGGTCACGCCGATCTTCTTCATCGAGGCCTGGAAGGCAGCAGCCTGGTCCTGGCTCTTCTTGGCCGTGGTCGCCTCGAGGGTGGCCGTGAAGCCGTTCGGGTAACCGGCAGCCGACAGCAGCTGCTTGGCCTTGGTCGGGTCGCCCTGAGCGTCGGCGTACGCGTTGTAGTCCTTGTGACCCTGGACGGTCGGAGCAAGGATCGTGGTCGCGATGTCACCGGCGGCGTCGGGGCCACCACGCGCGGTCTGCTGGTCGGTCTTGTTGATGGCCCACTCCAGCGCCTGACGCACCTTCGGGTTCTTGAGCGGCCCCTTGGTGGTGTTCATGGCGATGTACCGCAGGAAGCCCGTGGTGCCGGCAACCGTGCGCGCCTTGATCTCGGGGTTGGTCTTGACCTGAGCGATGCTCGCGGTCTGCGCGGAGCTGTCGAGCTGGATCGCGTTGGCGTCAGCACCGGCAGAGGCGATGAGCCGCTGGTCGATGACGGCCGGGTCGAGGCCCATCTGCACCTTGATGGTGTCCGGGAGCGCCTTGCGGACGTCGTCGTTGCTCCAGTTCTTGTTGCGCGAGAGGGTCATCGACTTCCCGCGGACGTACGTGTCGATCTTGTAAGGCCCGCTGGACACCGGGTGGTTGTCGTAGTTGACCTTGGTGTCCTTGGCCTTCGGGACCGGCGCGAACGTCGGCAGCGAGACCGTGTAGCCGAAGTCTCCGTGCGGAGCGTTCAGCTTGAAGATGATGGTCTTCGCGTCAGGCGTCTCGATGGAGGCCAGGTCCTTGCCCTCGTACGGGCCCTTGTAGTCGGTGCCGCCGACGAGGTACTGCTTGGCGTACTGCGGGCCGTCCGGGATCAGGGCGCTCATCGAGCGCTCGACGCCCCACTTGACGTCCGCGGAGGTGATCGGGGTGCCGTCCTCGAACTTCACACCGTCCTTCAGCGTGAACTTCCAGGTCTTGGCGCCGTCCGACGGCTCACCGAGGTTGGTGGCGAGGTCAGGCACGATCTCGGTACCAGCCGAACCGGCCTCCGACTTGTAGGTCGTGAGCTGGCGGTAGAGCAGACGACCGAAGTCGAGGGCCGACGACACGTAGTTGCGCTGCGGGTCCAGGTGCTCGAAGTCGCCGACGAGCAGCACGCTGAGCTCGCCGCCCTTCTTGCCGGACGTGACGGGCTTGCCCTTCGAGCCTCCGGAGCTGCTGCCACCGCAGGCGGTTGCCAGCAGAGCCAGGGACACGGCGGCTGTGCCGATCCGCAGTCCTGTGTTGTTGAGCGTCATCCGCTCTCCTTTCCTCCTGCCACCGGTGCGGCGTGCAGGTCCGTCGCCGGCCCGTGCCGGCGGCAGTTCGTGGGAGGTGCCGCGGTCGCGGCACCAGGGGGGTCGAGCCGGGTCAGCGGCTCGAGCGTGGGTCGAGCGCATCTCGGAGCCCGTCGCCGAGCAGGTTGAAGGCGAGGACCGTCAGGAACAGCGCGACGCCGGGCACGATCATGTACATCGGGTCCGCGGTCGACCACGGCACCGCGGACGACAGCATCTGCCCCCACGAGGCCGTGGGCAGCTGCACTCCGACCCCGAGGTAGGAGAGCGCGGCCTCCTGCAGGATGTTCGTCGGGATGATGAGGGTTGCGTAGACCAGCAGCGGGGCGAACAGGTTCGGGAGCAGCTGCTTGAAGATGATGTGGCCGTTGCTGGCCCCGAGACTGCGGGCGGCGTCGACGAACTCGCGCTCACGCAGGGACAGCGTCTGACCGCGGATGATGCGACCGATGTAGGGCCACCCGAAGAAGCCGATGACGAAGACCAGGAGCATCAGCCGGTTCACGCTGTCGGCGACGGCGATGAGGGCGATCGAGAAGATCAGCACCGGGAAGGCGAGCAGCACGTCCATGACCCGGCTGATCGCCGAGTCGATCTTGCCGCCGAAGTAGCCGGCCGTGACGCCGGCGATGCCGCCCACGACGACGGAGACCACCGTGGCGGGGATGGCGATGATCAGGGAGACGCGGGCGCCGTAGAGGATCCGGCTCAGGATGTCGCGACCCAGGGTCGGCTCGATGCCGAGCAGGTGGTCGGAGCTGACGCCGCCGGCCGTGCCCTTGGGGAGACCGCCGAGGTTGGTGTCGAGCAGGTTGGTGTGCAGCGCGTACGGGTTGTCGGGGGCCAGGATCGGCGCTGCGAGGGCAACCAGGATCAGCAGGGTGACGAAGATGCCGCCGGCGATGGCGACCCGGTCCCGCTTCAGGCGCATCCAGGCGATCTGCCCCAGCGACCGGCCCTCGACGGCCTTCGTCGCCGCCGGCAGCCCGGTGTCCGACGTCGACGCCGCGGTCGTGCTGCCAGCGCCATCAAGATCGAGCGGAGCCGTCACGAGGTCTCTTCTCCAGGCGGTGGGGAGTCAGGGGGCTCGGGCGCCCCTGGTGAGGAGCGCACGACCCTGGCACAGGGCTGTGGGCGGACTGTAAGCGTGCCGTGAAGCGGAAGGGAAGGCAGGACACCGCCCTGAGCCGACATCGTGACCAAGCAGTGACCATCGTGCCCGCGCATTGTGACAAGCCGGTTGCTCAAACAGTCAGAGTGGACGTCATCCTGTTGAGAGCGCGGGATACCGCACGATCTTCGCGAACTCTGCGGCCTCGAGGGACGCTCCACCGACGAGAGCCCCGTCCACATCGGGCTGCTGCATGATCTCCGCGACGTTGCTGGACTTCACCGAGCCGCCGTAGAGCACCCGGATCCCGTCGGCGACGTCGCCGCCGGCGATCTCGGCGAGCCGCGCGCGCAGCGCCGAGCAGACCTCCTGCGCGTCCTCGGGGGTGGCGACCTCTCCGGTCCCGATGGCCCAGATCGGTTCGTACGCGACGACCAGGGTCGTCAGGACCTCGGCGGGCACCCTGTCCAGGGCCGCGCTCAGCTGGGCGACGCAGTGCCCCACGTGCTCGCCGGCCTGGCGGACCTCGAGGCCCTCGCCGACGCACAGGATCGGCACGAGGCCGTGCCGACCGGCCGCGAGGACCTTCGCCCGTACGACGTCGTCGGACTCTGCGTGGTCGGTCCGTCGCTCCGAGTGCCCGATGACGACGTAGGTGCAGGCGAGCTTGGCGAGCATCGCCCCCGAGACGTCCCCGGTGTGGGCGCCGGCATCGTGCTGGCTCAGGTCCTGGGCGCCGTACACGATCCGCAGCTTGTCCCCGTCCACGAGCGTCTGGACCGAGCGAAGGTCGATGAAGGGCGGGAGCACCGCGCACTCGACGGCGTCGTGGTCGGCGTCGGACAGGCTGAAGCTGAGCTTCTGCACCAGGGCGATCGCCTCGAGGTGGTTGAGGTTCATCTTCCAGTTGCCCGCCATCAGCGGCTTCCGAGTCATGCCTCGAGCACCTGGAGTCCAGGGAGCGTCTTGCCCTCCAGGTGCTCGAGGGACGCCCCACCGCCGGTGCTGATGTGCGTGAACCGGTCCTCGCCGATGCCGAGCGCACGGACGGCAGCCGCGCTGTCGCCACCTCCCACGACGGTGAGCGCGCCCTTCAGCGATGCCACCGCTTCGGCGACCCCCCGGGTGCCCTCGGCGTAGGGAGCCAGCTCGAACACCCCCATGGGGCCGTTCCAGAACACGGTCCTGGCGCCCTGCAGCGCCTCGGTGAACAGCTCGACGGAGCGCGGCCCGATGTCGAGGCCCATGCGGTCCTCCGGGATCTTGTCGGCGTCGACGACGGCGTGCTCGGCGTCAGCGCTGAACGCGGCGGCCGCGACGACGTCGACGGGCAGCACGATCTTGCCGCTCTCCAGCAGCGTGACGCACTGCTCCAGCATCTCCGCCTCGAGCAGCGACGAGCCGACGTCGTGGCCCTGCGCCTTCAGGAACGTGAAGCACATGCCGCCCCCCACGAGAAGGGCATCGACCTTGGGCAGCAGGGCCTCGATGACCTGGATCTTGTCGCTCACCTTCGAGCCGCCGAGGACCACGACGTAGGGGCGGTCGGTGTCGACCTCGAGCCGGTGCAGGACCTCGACCTCAGCGGCGACGAGCGGACCAGCGGCGTGCTCCAGGCGCTGGGCGATGTCGTACACGCTCGCGTGCTTGCGGTGGACCGCCCCGAAGGCGTCGTCGACGTAGACGTCGGCGAGGGCGGCGAGCTTGTCGGCGAAGGCGCCGCGCTCGGCGTCGTCCTTGGAGGTCTCGGCCGCCTCGAAGCGCACGTTCTCGAGTAGCACCACACCGCCCTCGCGCAGGTCGGCCACGGAGCTCCGGGCGTCCGGACCGACGACGTCACGGGCCAGCCGGACCGGCCGGCCCAGCAGCTCCTCCAGCCGCCTGCCCACCGGCGCGAGGCTGTACTTCGGGTCGGGCTCGCCCTTCGGCCTACCGAGGTGCGCAGCCACGATGACCATCGCGCCCTGCTCGGCGAGGCTGCGGATCAGCGGGAGGGACGCCCGGATGCGACCGTCGTCGGTGATGCGGCCGTTCTCGAGCGGGACGTTGAGGTCCGAGCGGACCAGGACCCGCTTTCCCTTGACCTGCAGGTCTTCTGCGAGCCGCACTAGAGGCTCTTGCCGACCAGCGTGATGAGGTCGGCGAGGCGGTTGGAGTAGCCCCACTCGTTGTCGTACCAGCCGACGACCTTGGCCTGGTTGCCGATGACCTTCGTCAGCGGCGCGTCGAAGATGCAGGACGCCGGGTCGGTCACGATGTCGCTGGAGACGATCGGGTCGGTGCTGTACTTCAGGAAGCCCTTCATCGGGCCGTCGGCGGCGGCCTTGACCGCGGCGTTGAGCTCCTCGACCGTGACCTCGCGGCCCAGCTCGACCGTGAGGTCTGTGGCAGAGCCGGTCGGGATCGGCACCCGGATCGCGTACCCGTCGAGCTTGCCCTTGAGCTCCGGGAGCACCAGGCCGATCGCCTTCGCAGCGCCCGTGCTGGTCGGGACGAGGTTCAGGGCGGCGGCGCGGGCGCGACGGAGGTCGGCGTGCGGGGCGTCCTGCAGGTTCTGGTCCTGGGTGTAGGCGTGGATCGTCGTCATGAGTCCCTTGACGATGCCGAACTCGTCGTGAATGGCCTTCGCCATCGGGCCGAGGCAGTTCGTGGTGCAGGACGCGTTGGAGATGACGTGGTGGCTCGCGGGGTCGTACTTCTCGTGGTTGACGCCCATCACGATCGTGACGTCCTCGTTCGAGGCCGGGGCGGAGATGATGACCTTCTTGGCGCCGCCGTCCAGATGCGCCTTCGCCTTGGTGGCGTCGGTGAAGAAGCCCGTGGACTCGACGACCACGTCGGCACCGACGTCGCCCCACTTCAGGTCGGCGGGGTTGCGCTCGGCAAAGACCTTGATCGTCCTGTCGCCGACCTGGATGCCGCCGTCGACGACGGAGATGTCCGCCGGGGAGCGGCCCAGGATCGAGTCGTACTTGAGCAGGTGCGCCATCGTCTTCAGGTCGCCGAGGTCGTTCGCAGCCACGATCTCGATGTCGGCGCCACTGGCCGCAACCGCTCGGAAGAAGTTGCGGCCGATGCGGCCGAAGCCGTTGATGCCCACGCGGACGGTCACGAAAGGAGCTCCCCTGCTGTGTAGGTCTGGTGGCCTGAGGTTACCGACCCCCTGTCAGGGCCCCGTCAGCCCCCTCGCCCCGGCTTCCGTCCGCACGAAGCGCCCTTTGCCTTCGCGTGCGGCTGAGGACACAGCCGGCCGAGGGTCAGGTGACGCGGGCGGGGGCCTCGGTACGGGCCGACTCGCGGAGGGCAGCGAGGACGCGGGTGGCCGCCTGGAGGTCCCCGAGGTCGGCCGGCCACGGCCAGACCGCCGTCCGCACCTCACCGGTCGGCACGGCGTGGAGCAGGTCGACGGCACACCCGACGAGGCCCGCGGGGGTTCCGGGTGGGACGGCGCAGGTGAAGGGGACGTCCCGCCGGTCCGGGGTCGCGACCAGGGGGATCTCGGCGCCCCCGACCCAGCGGGCGCCGAGGGGACCGACCTCGAGCCGGGCGGTGTCGAACGACAGCCTGACAAGGGTGGGCGCACCCTCATGGCTCACCAGCGTGGTGGCTCCGGAGTCGTGCAGCAGCGCCCAGGCGACGGGTATGCCCTCACCGAGCGAGGTCGCGGGCAGCGGTGCGGGCGCGGCGACGACCGACACCACGTCCCCGCACCACGCGCGGGCGAGGTCGACGAGCTCCGCGGCAGCGGCCACTCCCCTAGGCCAGCCGCGTACGGTCGCCTGCAGCACCGCAGTGCCGACGAGCGGCACAGCGGCTGCAACGGTCAGCGCCCAGGGCTCCCAGCGCTCGAGCAGCCCGACGACCACCTCGGCAGGCGACGCCCCCGATCGAGCCGGGCGCTCCGGGTGGTCGACGAGCCGCGCCGCAGCGTCCCAGTTCTGACCCCGAGCGTCCCGAAGCACCTGGGGGTCCAGCGGCGCAGGGGACGGGAGCAGCACGTGCAGCCCGTGCTCGAGCAGGGTCGGCAGGTGCCGTGCGAGCAGGTCGTCCGACCCGTCCAGCGCGACCGCGTCCAGCTCGGGGTCCGCGAGCAGGTCCTCGACACCGGCGTACGACGGCACGTCCCGCAGGTCGTCATACGGGGTGACGTTGAGCGCGCCCTTCACCTGCCAGCCCGCGGCCCGCAGCACGTTCCCGTCGATCGCCCCGGCGAGAGCGACCTGAGGGCTCAAGGGGCGAGCATCTCCGCGGTCACCGAGGCCTCGGTGTCGGGGATGCCGAGGTCGGACGCGTGCTTGTCGGCCATGGCCAGCAGGCGACGGATCCGCCCGGCAACCGCGTCCTTGGTCATCGGCGGGTCCGCGAGGGCGCCGAGCTCCTCGAGCGACGCGTTCGAGTGCTCGATGCGCAGCCGGCCCGCGGACAGCAGGTGCTCCGGGGCGTCCTCGCCGAGGATCTCGAGGGCCCGGGCGACGCGGGCACCCGCGGCCACGGCCGCACGGGCGGAGCGGCGCAGGTTGGCGTCGTCGAAGTTGGCAAGGCGGTTCGCGGTGGCGCGCACCTCACGACGCATCCGTCGGTCCTCCCAGGCGATCAGGGCCTCGTGGGCCCCCAGCCGGGTGAGCAGCACGGCGATCGCGTCGCCGTCCCGGACCACGACGCGGTCGACACCGCGTACCTCCCGGGCCTTGGCCTGCACACCTAGGCGACGGGCAGCTCCGACCAGTGCCAGCGCCGCCTCCGGCCCGGGGCAGCTGATCTCCAGGGACGACGAGCGACCCGGCTCGGTCAGGGACCCGTGCGCCAGGAACGCCCCGCGCCACGCGGCGGCCGCGTCGCAGATGCCGCCCGAGACGACGGCCGGAGGCAGACCGCGCACGGGCCGACCGTTGGTGTCCACCAAGCCGGACTGGCGGGCGAGGCCGTCACCGTCCTTGGAGACGCGCACGA
>JAODNB010000216.1 GCA_025464795.1 Frankiales bacterium | reverse complement strand
AGCTCCGCCCCGTTGTCCCCTGGCGTCGAGGCGTAGATCGTCCCGTTGCCGGAGATCGCCAACCCCGGCTCGCCGTAGTCGAGGTTGGTGGCGTAGGTGTTCTTCCAGAACACCAGCCCGGGCTTCTGCACGGTCACGGCGGGTGCGGCTCCGGCGAACGCGAGCGCGGTCGCGCTCGACAGGGCGAGGGCGGCGAGCAGTGGACGACGCACAGCGGGCTCCAAGCAAGGGCAGGTGCAGGACTCCTTCGGCGCGCCAGCACGATCTCCTGCCTGGCGAGGCGTGGGTCTGCCCGTTCGCCAGACTCAGCCTCCTCCGAGCCCTACCCTGCGGACATGAAGCGAGTTCTCGGCGTTGTCGTACTCGCCCTCGTGGCGGTCGCCCCCAGCACGGCCTCGGCGACGATCCCCGCCGTGTACAAGAACTGCACCAACCTCAACAAGACCTATCCGCACGGCCTGGGTCAGACGACGGCCCGCGACCACGTGACAAGCGGCAGGCCGGTCACGACGTTCACCAAGAGCAACGCGAGGTTCGCCGCAGCGATGAAGGCCAACGCCGGCCTGGACCGCGACAAGGACCACATCGCCTGCGAGAAGCACTAGCCTCCGCGGTCGTTCATTCCCACTCGATGGTGCCGGGCGGCTTGCTGGTGACGTCCAGCACGACCCGGTTGATCTCGCGGACCTCGTTGGTGATCCGGGTCGAGATCCGCGCGAGCACGTCGTAGGGAACCCGGGACCAGTCGGCGGTCATGGCGTCCTCGGAGGACACCGGACGCAGCACCACAGGGTGGCCGTACGTGCGGCCATCCCCTTGCACACCAACGGATCTCACGTCGGCGAGCAGCACGACCGGGCACTGCCAGATCTCGCGGTCGAGCCCCGCCTTGGACAGCTCCTCGCGGGCGATGGCGTCGGCTTCGCGCAGGAGCTCCAGGCGCTCCAGGGTGACCTCGCCGATGATCCGGATGCCCAGACCCGGGCCCGGGAAGGGCTGGCGCCAGACGATCTCCTCGGGCAGGCCCAGCTCGAGCCCGACGGCCCGTACCTCGTCCTTGAACAGCGCACGGAGGGGCTCGACGAGGGCGAACTGCAAGTCCTCAGGGAGACCGCCGACGTTGTGGTGTGACTTGATGTTCGAGGTCCCGGCACCACCGCCGGACTCGACGACGTCGGGGTAGAGCGTGCCCTGCACGAGGAAGTCGACCGACTCCTCGGAGGAGATCTCGCGCGCGGCCTCCTCGAACGCGCGGATGAACTCGCGACCGATCGCCTTGCGCTTGTCCTCGGGGTCAGTGAGCCCGGCCAGGGCGGCCATGAAGCGGTCGACCTCGTCAGCGACGTGCAGGCGCACGCCGGTCGAGGCGACGAAGTCCTTCTCGACCTGCTCGGCCTCGCCCTTGCGGAGCAACCCGTGGTCGACGAAGACGCAGGTCAGCTGGTCACCCACGGCCTTCTGCACGAGGGCTGCGGCGACGGCGGAGTCCACGCCTCCGGACAGGCCGCAGATGACCCGACGGGAGCCCACCTGCTCGCGGATCAGGGCCACCTGCTCCTCGACGACGTTGGTCATCGTCCAGGTGGGTCGGCAACCCGCAGCCTCGAGCAGGAACCGCCGGAGCACCTCCTGGCCCTGCTCGGAGTGCAGCACCTCGGGGTGGAACTGCACCCCGTACAGCCCGGCTTCGACGTTCTGGAACGCAGCGACCGGCGTGGCGTCGGTCAGGGCCGTCACGGTGAAGCCGGGAGGAGCTTCAGCGACGGAGTCGCCGTGGGACATCCACACCGACTGCTCGACCGGAAGCCCCTCGAACAGCACGCCGCCGCCCTTCACGACCGACAGCCCGGTACGCCCGTACTCAGCTGTGCCGGTCTGCGCGACCCGCCCACCGAGGGCGAGGGCCATCGCCTGGTGCCCGTAGCAGATGCCGAAGGTCGGGACGCCGGTGTCGAAGAACCCGGCGGGGACCTGCGGGGCGCCCTCGGCGTAGACCGACGACGGCCCGCCCGACAGGATGACGGCCTTGGGGGCCCGCGCGCGGATCTCCTCGGCAGTGATCGTGTGGGGCACGATCTCGGAGTAGACGTGGCACTCGCGCACGCGGCGGGCGATCAGCTGGGCGTACTGGGCCCCGAAGTCGACGACCAGGACAACGTCTGCATCAGTCACCCCCGTCAGTCTAGGAGACGACAATGCCCTTCCAGAACGCGACGCGGTCCTGAATCTCGGCCGCGGCGTCCTTCGGGTCGGGGTAGTACCAGGCAGCGTTCTCGTTCGCCTGCCCGTCGACCACGACCGAGTAGTAGCTGGCCGTTCCCTTCCAGGGGCAGACGCTGGTGTGGTCGGTCTTCACGAGCACCCCCTCGGCAACAGCGGACAGCGGGAAGTAGTGGTTGTTCTCGACGACGACCGTGTCGTCCGACTGGGCGATGACGGTGCCGTTCCAGGTCGCGGTAGCCATGTAGACCATCATGCGTCGTCATGGACGCTCTCGCACGTCAGCGGTCAGCCACGGTCGCGGTCTGGCGGGCGGACGTCCTCACCCGACCCGGCGGTTCCTGGGCAGACCTCGGTGGTCTCGCGGTCCACACCACAGGCCTTCCGGTCCCGTACTGGAACGGCGCTCACGTGACCGACCCGTCCGGCCTGCGGGCGCTCCCTGAGGCCCGCAGGTGGTTCGAGGAGCGGGGCATGCCGTGGGGCGTGCTGGTGCCTGCGGAGCTCGAGCTCGACCCCGGGACTCCTCACGTGACCGACCAGCGCGTGATGCTGCGCGACCTCAGCCGGCTGCCGGCGATGCCTCTTCGACCCGAGGTGGAGCTCTGGTGGGGCAGCGAGGACGCCGTGGGCATCCAGGCCGAGGCCTTCGAGGAGGAGCGCGCTGCGGAGTTCGTGCTGCCGAAGCTCGTCAACGACGCGTGCGCCGTGGTGGTGGCTCACGATGAGGGCGTGGCTGCCGCGACGGCGACTCTCGTCACGGTCGAGGGAGTGGCCGCGATCTACGGCGTCGCCACCGTGGCCTCCCACCGCAGGAAGGGCCTCGGCCGGGCCGTCACCCTTGCCGCGCTGCATGAGGGCGAGCGCCGAGGCTGCGACCTGGCCTTCCTCAACCCGAGCGACCTGGGGTACGGCGTGTACGCGGAGCTCGGGTTCGTGGACGCTCCGCCGTGGCGGGTCTACAGCGCGCCGATGGCCGCAGTCCGCGAGGAGGCGTAGAGCGTCGGCACCGCGGTGAAGAAGGCCTTCACCGTCGTGCCCTTCGCGATGCCCTTCAGCAGCGCCTTGCCGTGGGCGTCCGTCGTGACGTTGTAGCGCCGGGTGCCGACCGCGAAGGTGATGTGCCGGTTCACGATCGGGTGGTTGTCGTTGTCGAGCAGGGTGCCGGTGATCACGCCCCTGGTCGCAGCCAGCTTCACCTGGGTGCTCTCGATCCTGGTCGAGAACACCTCGGTGACGCTCGCGCGGCCCGCCGCCGTGGTGCCGGCGAACGTCAGGGTCATCGGTCGGGTGCCCGCGCGCAGGGTCTCCTTGAAGCGGAAGACGGCGTCACCCGAGGCGTTGGACGTGAGAGTGCGGTCGGGCAGGCCCGAGATGTGCAGGACAAGCTGCTGACCGGACAGGTCCACGCCGTCGGAGTCCTGGATGCTGCCCGTCACGACGGCGGTGTCCGTGTAGGCCGCCGACGGAGCGGACAGGAACAGCTTCGCAGGCGGCGGCAGGAAGCAGGTGTTGTCGCCGATGACGTAGGTCTTCTCGCTGTCCTTCGTGGGCGCTGCGTCGTCGGCGACCATGTCCGGGAAGCCCAAGCTGCTGGTGCCGGCGCTCTGCGCCGCCAGGCCGTTGATCGGTGCGCCGTAGATCGCCGCGCCCACGAGCTGGGCCAGCTGCGCCCGTGGGACCGAGAACACGATGTTGCTGTTCTTGGTGTCGAACGTGGCAGTGGGGACGAGGCCGCCGTTCGTGGGCGACGCGCTGCCGCTCGGCGTGGCGCTGGCGGTGGCGCTCGGGGTATCGGTGGGGGTCGCGCTCGCGCCGCCTCCCGGCAAGCCGATCGGCAGGCCGCCGCCGCTCGACGGCGACGTCGTCGGGCTGGGCGTGGCACTGGCTGTGGCCGAGGCCGTTGCCGTGGGTGTCGCGGTTGCCGTCGCGGTGGGCGTGGCGGTCGGGCTGGCGGATGCGGTCGGACCACCCGTCACGGTGGCCGTCACGTCCTTGTCGCTGGTGGCCGAGAGGACCACCTTCCGCCCAGCGATGACGAAGGTCGTGCTGAACCGGTGACCGTCGTAGACCACCGAGCCGGACGAGGACGGGGCGGTGCCGAGGGCGGCCTCCTTGACGAAGACCTGGAGCGCGCTGCTCGTCGTCTTGTAGACCACGCCGGTCAGGTCGAGGTCGTCATCGTTGTCGACGCCGCTGAGGGAGGCGTCTCCGGCAGGGTCGGCGAACTGCAGGCAGCCCTTGCGCGGTTGCGTGAACAGCCCGTCTGAGTCGAACGTCGGCGCGGGCGCGGGGGTGGCTGACGCGCTCGAGGTCGCGGTGGGACTCGCTGAAGCACTGCTCGAGGCGCTCGCGGCCGCGAACGGGGCACCGACAGGAGCGACGGCTGCCGGCCCTGTGGTGGCAGCCGCGGCGGCGACGGTGAGGCCTGTGAGCGTCACGCCCGAGGCCAGGCAGACAGCGAGCAGGCGACGGGAACCGGGTCGTGCAGACATCAACGCGCTCCTGGGGGGTGGGGTGAGGGCTCGCGCCCTGCAGGAGTGTTCGCGATCGCAGCCGGGATTCCTGCTGCGGACCTAGCGGAACGTCCCGAGGCCCTGGGCGCGCTGGAGGTCCTTGCCCTCGGTGCGAAGGGCAGGCGCCACCATGACCTCGACCTTCTGGAACTCCTTGATCGAGGAGTAGCCCGTCATCGCCATCGCGCGGCGCAGCCCGCCGAAGATGTTCGTCGCCCCGTCGTCGGTGTTCGCCGGCCCGACAAGGATCTCCTCGAGCGTGCCCACCGCCTCGGTGCGGACTCGGGTTCCACGCGGCAGGACCGGGTGATGGCTCGCGTGGCCCCAGTGCCAGCCCTTGCCCGGTGCCTCTTGGGCGCGGGCGAGCGCACTGCCCATCATGACCGCGTCAGCGCCCATCGCGATCGCCTTGGCGACGTCGCCACCGGTCTTCATGCCGCCGTCCGCGATGACGTGGACGTAGCGGCCACCGGACTCGTCCAGGTAGTCGCGTCGAGCCCCGGCCGCATCCGCGATGCTGGTGGCCATCGGCACCCCGAGGCCCAGGATCGCACGGGTCGTGTTGGCCTGTCCCGGGCCGACGCCGACGAGGATGCCGGCGGCTCCGGTCCTCATCAGGTGCAGCGCCGACTGGTAGGTCGCGCAACCGCCCACGATGACCGGGACGTCGAGCTCGGCGATGAACCGCTTGAGGTTCAGCGGCTCCGAGTGGCTGGAGACGTGCTCGGCACTGACCACCGTCCCCTGGATGACGAACAGGTCGACACCCGCGTCGATGACGGTCTGGGCGAACTGGACGGTGCGCTGAGGAGTCAGGCTCGCCGCAACGGTGACGCCGGAGTCGCGTACCTGCTTGACCCGTGCGCTGATCAGGTCGGCCTCGATCGGCTTCGCGTAGATCTCACGCATCCGGTCGACCGCCAGGTGACCGGGCAGGTCGGCGATCTCGTCGAGCAGCGGCTGAGGGTCGTCGTACCTGGTCCACAGGCCCTCGAGGTCGAGCACGCCGAGGCCCCCCAGCCTGCCGAGGGCCACCACCGTCTCCGGCGACATCACCCCGTCCATCGGGCTGGCCATCACCGGGAGCTCGAAGCGGTAGGCGTCGATCTCCCACGCGAGGCTGACGTCCTCGGGGTCGCGGGTGCGGCGGCTCGGGACGATCGCGATGTCGTCGAACCCGTAGGCCCGGCGCCCGCTCTTGCCGATGCCGATCTCGATCTCAGCCACTGGTCTGTGTCGCCTCTACCTAGGACCCGCTGTAGTTGGGTGCTTCCACGGTCATCTGGATGTCGTGCGGGTGCGACTCTTTCAGACCGGCAGCGGTGATCCTGACGAAGGACCCCTTCTCCTGGAGCTCGGGGATCGTGGCGGCGCCCACGTAGTACATCGACTGGCGCAGGCCTCCGACCAGCTGGAGCGCAACCGCAGACAGCGGACCGCGGTACGGGACCTGCCCCTCGACGCCCTCTGCGATCAGCGCGTCGTCGCTCGACACGTCGGCCTGGGAGTACCGGTCCTTGGAGTAGGACTTCTTCGTGCCCCGGGACGACATCGCACCGAGCGACCCCATCCCCCGGTAGGTCTTGAACTGCTTGCCGTTCGTGAACACCAGCTCGCCCGGGCTCTCCTCGACACCGGCGAGGAGGCTGCCGAGCATCACGGTGTCGGCGCCGGCCACCAGAGCCTTGGCGATGTCCCCGGAGTACTGGAGGCCCCCGTCTCCGATCACAGGCACGCCCGCCGGCTTGCACGCGAGAGACGCCTCGTAGATGGCCGAGACCTGCGGGACTCCCACCCCGGCAACGACCCTGGTGGTGCAGATGCTCCCAGGCCCGACTCCCGTCTTGACCCCATCGGCACCTGCATCGACCAGTGCCTGAGCCCCGGAGCGGGTCGCGATGTTGCCGCCGATGACGTCGACGTGGGACGCCGACGACTCGCTCTTCAGAGCCGCGATCATGTCGAGAACGCCCTTGCCGTGGCCCTGCGCGACGTCGACCACGATCGCGTCGACACCGGCGTCCACGAGAGCCATCGCGCGCTTGAAGGCGTCCCCGTGGAAGCCGATGGCCGCGGCCACCCTGAGGCGCCCGTCCTCGTCCTTGGTGGCGAGCGGGTACTGGTCCTTCTTCACGAAGTCCTTGACGGTGATCATCCCCGCGAGACGGCCGTGGCCGTCGACCAGCGGGAGCTTCTCGATCTTGTTGCTCTGCAGCAGGCGGAGGGCGTCGTCGTTGCTGACCCCGACGGGAGCGGTGACGAGGGGCATGGGGGTCATCACGTCGCGTACGAGCTTCTGCTGGTCGGACTCGAAGCGGGTGTCGCGGTTGGTGACGATGCCGAGCAGCACGCCGTCCTCGTCGACGACCGGTAGGCCGCTGATCCGGTAGCGGCCGCAGAGCAGGTCCACCTCGGCGAGGGTGTTCTCCGGGGAGCAGGTGACGGGGTTGGTGACCATGCCCGCCTCGGACCGCTTCACGAGGTCGACCTGAGCGGCCTGGTCCTCGATCGACAGGTTGCGGTGCAGCACGCCGATGCCGCCCTGGCGTGCCATGGCGATGGCCATCCGAGCCTCGGTCACCGTGTCCATGGCGCTGGACAGCAGCGGGATGTTGAGGGTGATGCGCTTGCTCAGCCGCGTCGCGGTGATCGCGTCAGCGGGGTTGACCTCGCTGTAGCCGGGGAGCAGCAGGACGTCGTCGAAGGTGAGTCCGATGGGCGCCAGGAGGCCCCCGAAGTGGTCGTCTCTGAGGGGGTCCATGTGCGCTGCTCCCGGCTGCCGGAGGAAGCACCCCATCGTACCCGTTCAGCCCGTCAGGCTCAGGTGACGAGGCCCCGGCGGAAGCCGAGCGCCACGGCCTGGGCGCGGTCGTTCACCCCGAGCTTGCGGAACAGCCGGCGGGCGTGCGTCTTGACGGTGTCCTCGGACAGGTAGAGCTCCCGGCCGATGGCGGAGTTCGACTTCCCCTGCGACATGCCCGTGAGGACCTGGAGCTCGCGCTCGGTCAGCGTGGCCTGCGGCGGGCCGGTGCGCTGGGGCTCGCGCGACACCAGGGCCCGGCGGAGCGAGGGCTCGACGAGGTCGATGCCGTCGAGGGCATGGGCGACGGCGGCGCACAGCTCCTCGTGCGAGACGTCCTTGAGCAGGTAGCCCCGGGCACCCGACGAGACCGCAGCCGCGACCTGGTCGCGATCGTCCGCGGCGGTCAGCATGATGACCTTCGCCTCCGGGAACTGCTGCACGAGCCGGCGGGTGGCCTCGAGGCCACCGAGGCCCGGCATCCGGACGTCCATGAGGACGAGGTCAGGGTGCTCGTGCGGGTAGCGGGCGAGCACCTCCTCGCCGGAGGCGGCGGTCTCCACCTTGTCGACGCCCGGGACGCCTGCCACGAACTGGCGCAACCCCTCTCGCACGATGCGGTGGTCGTCGCAGATGAGCACAGTCGTCACAGGGGGGTCCTTGCCTCAGAGAGCGGGAGCACGAGCCGGAGAAGACCCGAGGAAGACGTGAGGTCGCCGCCGAGGGCGAGGGCGCGGCGGGCCCAGCGCTCTGGCGCGGCGAGGTCACCGGGGACCTCGACGACGGCCAGGTCCCCACGGCGAGAGACCGAGACGGGGCCGGCGCCGGAGCGCACGACGGCCTGCACGAGGCGGTACGCCAGGACGGCGCGGGCACCGACCAGGTCGGCGTCGGCCGCGTCGAGCTCGAAGGGCACCTGGGCCTGGAGCTGTCGGAGGGACTCCACCAGGCCCTGTGAGCCGCGAGGGCGCAGGTGCCAGAGGGACTTGCGCACGTCGACGAGCGCGTCCTGGACCGCGTCGCGGGCCAAGAGGGCATCCCCGCCGCGGACGGCCGCGTCTGCCGCGTAACGAGCGACGACGAGCGTCTGCACCGGCCCGTCGTGGAGGGCATCGGCGATCTCGTCGCGGTCCTGCTCGGCGCCGTCGAGCAGCTCCTCGGCCGCCGCCGTGAGACCGAGCTTGAGGATCTCTGTAGCGGCACGCAGTGCCGGGAGCTGGGAGGGCCGGGCACCGACGACGCTCAAGGTCGCCGTGCCGACGGGAAGGTCCATGGACGTCCCAGCGACCGAGCGTGAGAGCGGGACCGCGTGCACCACCTCACCGCCCACGCCCAGCAGCTCCCCGGAGGCGGTCCGCAGCACAGCAGTGCGCAGGCCCAGGCCCGCGACGAGCACGCCAAGGCCCTCGGCGAGAGACCTGCCTTCCGCGAGCGCAGCCGCGAGCCGGCCGAGGACCACGCAGGGGTCGAACACGACCGGCGGCTTCGACGCCTGCTGGACCACGCGCCACCTCCTCCCCCTGTCGAGCACGCTAGGACCTGTACCGGCTTCTTCGGCAGAAACAGGGCCGCACTCGAGGTTGAAAAGGCGTTCTGGCCCGATGTGCCTATCTGGCATCACCCACCCGGATGGGTGACAAGGGTCCCTCGGGTGGGTGACAGCCTTGTAGGCCGCAGATCAGCCCTCGAGAAGGGCGTTGATGTCGGGTCGTGCGAGCCACTCGCTGCGCACTCCAGGAGGCAGGTCCCCGGCGATCGCGAGGACCGCCGACCGCGCGGCAGCAAGGGACTTGGCGCCCTCAGCGCGGTCGGACTCCGCTTCCTCCTCGGACAGCATGGCCCCGAGCAGCGCCCGGGACGGCCAGATGAGCGGGAGGACTCCCAGGGACTCGGCGAACGTCGCGGACCGCCGCAACGTGCCGACTGCCTCGGCGTCCCCCATGGAGACCTGAGCCAGCCCTAGCAGGAGCAGGCTCTTGGACACGTGCCGCGGTGCCCGGGCGTCCTCGGCCCGCTGCACGGCCTCAGCGGCGCTCGCGGCTGCGTCCTCCGGACGGCCCTCGAGCAGGGCGACCTCGGCATGGGTCCAGCCCAGGCGGACGCGCTGGCGCCACCACTCGTCACCGCGTCCCGGCAGCACGGCCCCGGCCTCGGCGAGGCGGGCCACCGCCTCCTCGGAGTCATCGAGCCCGACCGCGTCCGAGGCAAGGCCAAGGAGCGCGTCGAAGGCGGCCTCGCCCGTGCCGTCGGTGAGCTCTAGCGCGTCGAGGTCGGCCTCCCGGGCGATGGCGTGACGACCCAGTTGGCGGTGGATGCTGGCGATCGTGGCGCTCGACAGTGCCCCGAACAACCGGCGCTCCGGCGCCGTGCCCTCGACCTGGCCGGCCTCGACGAGCGGCGCCAGCACGGTGAGTGCTCCGCCGTACCTGCCGCCCGCACCGAGGGACACTCCCAGCAGCCACGCGGCTGCCGCCATCTCAGCGACCAGGCCCTGGGACTGGGCGAGGACGACGGCCTGCTCCAGCGCACCGACAGCGGCGGCCGGCTTGCCGTGGAACGCGGCGTGCTCCCCACTGGCCAGCAGCGTGGGCAGGTCAGGTGTCGTCACCCCGTGGACGCTAGTGCCTCAGAGCGCTGATCCCCGTAGGGCCCTGCCCATCAGATCCAGCGCCGCGCCGAGCCCGTCCGCGCGGTTGACCCTCGCGGGCAGGTCCGACGGCCAGCCCGGCCCGCCGGCGAACACCGCTGTCGGAGGCCGAGAGGCCGGGAGGGCCTCGAGGAGCCCGCGGTGACCGGTGGCCGCTCGCTGGGACCACACGAACAGGGCTGGGGGCCTGGTACGGCGGACTGCCGCGAGCAGAGCCTCCGCAGGGACTGCTGCACCGAGCGTGCGCGTGGCGTGCCCGCGCTCGGCCAGGGCTGCGGACAGGACCAGCAGGGGCAGCGTGTGGAGCTCGTTCGGAGCGCAGGCGAGCAGCACCGGCCGGTCGCTCTCGACCGGCGGGGAGTGCTGGCGCAGGGCGGTCGCGACGCACTCGGACAGCAGGTGCTCGACCTCCACCCCCTCGCCGGTCGCCTCCCAGCGCGCGCCGGCAGCCACGAGCACCGGCACCATCACCTGCTCCCAGGCGGGCACCACGCCGTGGCGGGCGAGCTGCTCGGCGAAGCACCGGAGCACGGCGTCGCTGTCCAGCGACGTGGCCGCCCGACCGAGCCCTCGGGCGATCTCGTCCGCCCCAGGGAGCGGCTGCGCTGGTCCGCGAGGCTCGGGGAGCGGCAGGCCCCCCTGCCGGTCGGGGAACTGCGCGCCTTCCGTCGCCGGGTCGTACCCGCCCTCGAGGACCACCCGCGCGGCCTCGCCTGGCGGCACTCCCTCGAGGACGAGCCGCCGCATGGTCTCGAGCCGAGCCAGGTCCTGCGGCCCGTAGCGCCGGTGGGCCCCCGTGGCGTGCTCAGTGGGCCCGACCCCGTACCTGCGGTCCCACGTCCGCAAGGTGGCCGGCGCAATGCCCAGGCGATGGGCCACCACGGAGACAGGCAACCGGGGGGCCGTCCGCTCGTCGCTCACCAACGAAGGATGAGGGGGCTCCCGAGCGGGCACAACTCGAGAGAACCACCTCTTGAACAACTTATGAAGCGGTTGTAGGCTGACGAACGTCGCACCACCTGACCCCGGAACGACAGGACGGCCCCCATGACAGACCTGACCCGCCTCCCCGGCCCCGCGCTCGACCAGTGGGACTGGCAGTTCCACGGCGCCTGCCGCACCAAGGACACCGAGCTGTTCTTCCACCCCGAGGGCGAGCGCGGCCCGTCCCGCTCGGGCCGCGAGGCCGCCGCGAAGGCCGTCTGCGCCAGCTGCCCGGTGGTGCTTGCCTGCCGCGAGCACGCCCTCGCGGTCCGGGAGCCGTACGGCGTCTGGGGTGGCCTGTCCGAGCAGGACCGGCTGCAGCTGATCGAGCTCGCGACCGCCGTCTGACCCCACCGCCACGCGTGCGCGACGGCTGTCGGACATTCGGGAGATACCGGTACGATCGGGTGTTGCCCGTCACTTCCAGGGATGCTTCCTCGTTTCCCTGAGTGATACCCCCCGGTCACGTACGACGTTCCCCAGGAGTTCACGCGGTGCCCCAGAACACCAGCGTTACTCGCGCGTTCGCGTTGCTCGTCAGCGCTGCGCTCGCGACCACTGCCCTCGCGGGGTGCAACCACGCGCCGGCCGAGCACGTCGCCGCGACACTGCCCATGGCGTCGCCGGCCGTGGCTGGGGAGGCCTCGGACGCCCCCACGGGATCGCCGAACGTCAGCCTGTCGGCGCTCGCCGGCCCCCGGCTGCGCCCGGACGTCCTGGTCACGGGCTCCAAGCCGCTGACGGCCAAGGAGGTCCACCAGGTCGCCGTGCTCGCGCCGGGCGCCGTCGCCTTCGCCGCCGGCACGATCAAGATCGGGACCCACCCCGTCCACGTCGCCAGCGTCGACCCCACCACCTTCCGCCGCTTCGCCGCGGCAGGTACCGCCGAGTCCACCCCGGTCTGGCAGACCATCGCCAACGGGGGCGTCATCGCCTCTCACCACGTCGCGAAGCTCTACGGGCTGGGGCTCGGCAAGGAGCTCACCCTCACCGCGAAGCACCACCTGACACTGCGCCTGGGCGCTCTTGCGACCACGGGCATCCCCGACACGGACCTGCTCGTGTCCACCGCCACCGGCCGTCGACTCGGTCTCACCAACCCGACGGCCGTGGTCCTCAGCGCAGGAGCCAAGGACGCCGAGGCCCTCGCGTCGAAGGTCCGTGAGGTCACCGGGAACAACGCCGAGGTGGACCTGCTGACGCAACCGGCGGCCAACCCCGTCGCGTTCCTCACCGGCAGCCGCGCAGCGCACGCGTTCGGGGCCTTCTCCTACAAGTACTTCGCCGATGGCACGATCCAGCCCGACGCCCGGTGGGTCAGCGAGAACATCGCCAGCACGACCGTGCCGATCCTGGGCCGCGTCACGTGCCACCGCCTCATGATCCCGCAGCTGCGAGGCGCGCTCCAGGACGTGGTCAAGGCCGGCCTGGCCTCCAAGATCCACTCCTACGACGGCTGCTACGTGCCTCGGTTCATCGAGCGCAACCCCACGCACGCGATCTCCCTGCACACCTGGGGCATCGCGATCGACCTCGATGCCGTGAGCAACCAGCGCGGTGGTCGCGGCACCATGGACATGGGCGTGGTGAACATCTTCAAGCGCTGGGGCTTCCGCTGGGGGGGCGACTGGTCCTACACCGACCCGATGCACTTCGAGATCGGCGCCCTCCTCAACAGCTGACCGCTTCGGGCTCCGACGAGACACCCTCGCTGGGTGTCTTCGCCTAGCGGTGTACGAGCGCCCGCCGTGCCGCGGGGCGCTGCTTCGGAGCTCCGTTACAGCGAGACACGTGCGCTCTTCCGCGCCAGGTGTCTCGTGATGGCCCCGCTGAGCTGACGTACCGCTCTGGTTGAGTTCCTCCCGGAGGGTCGAGTCTCCGAAGGGACCACCCCCGTGTACGACGTCTCGCTCCCCACTGGCCACCTGCTCGTCGACGCCGACGAGCACCGCGTGGAGGGCCCGTTCCACGTCTTCCGCAGGACGACGACCCTGATGGGACGTCCCCGGACCCTGGTCGTCCGCCGGCTCGCCGTTGCTGACGTGATCGGCGTCACCCTGAATAACCCTGCAAGTCGATAGGGATTATCGCCTTCGCCTCGAAGACTAGGGGGACCTGCCCCCGCCTCAGGAAGCACCCGACATGCGCCTGCGCACCGCCCTGCTCGCTGCCGTCCTCGGCACCGGGATGCTCGCTCCCCTTGCCTCCACAGCCGCCTCCCCGTCCGCTTCCTGCAGCTGGGTCGCCAAGTCCGAACCGGACACGGTCAACGTGGCCTACCCGGACACCAACGCGTCGTACTGGTCGCACCCCTACGTCAACGCCTCCGGTACCGAGCTGGTCATCCACGGCACCTACCCACGGGCCCGGTACGTGTCCTTCCACGTCTACCAGCCGTCAGGTGTTCCCCTCGACTCGGTGTACGACGCGAAGATCCGCCCGGACAAGGGCAGCAGCAACCCCTTCGCCGGAGGCCCAGCCCGGGCGGCGCGTCAGCACTACACCGTGCACGTCGTCTTCACGCCCCGGCCGGCCAAGCCCGCACCCAACACCCTGTACGCCGGGACCAGTGCGCTCGGTGCCACGAGGAACCCCGGCGGGCTGCTCATGATGCGGGTGTACACACCGACCGACGCCTCCTCACCGCAAGGAGGCGGGCCGCTTCCGACGGTCTCGCTCGCCACCGCCACGGGCACCACCCTCGCCGCCGGGCAGGCCTGCAGCAACGACCTGCCCGACACCCATGGTCTCGGCACCTCCTCGCTCAACCAGGCCAGCTATCCGCACTCCGTCGCCGCAACCACGACCCAGATCACCTGGGGCAAGGCGTTCGGCAACGACGCCTTCGGGTTCTTCGGCAACCAGCAGAACGCCTACCTCACCGCAGGTATCGATCGGGCCTACGGAGATCTGGTCGTCATCCGCACCCGAGCACCGCGCTTCCCGAACACCGTGAAGGGCGTCCTCCCGAGCGCCCGCGACCAGCTGCGGTACTGGTCGATCTGCCAGAACAGCGCATCCACCCGGGTCAACGCGTGCACAGCGGACTACCAGACGGTGGTGGACCGCAAGGGCTATCTCACGATCGTCATCTCCGACCCCGCGCATCGGCCGAGGAACGCCACGGCGGCCAACGGCGTGACGTGGCTGCCCTGGGGGGTCGCAGACGAGAAGGGCCTGATCATCTACCGGCACATGGTCCCGTCCTCCTCCTTCCCGCAGGCGATCCAGTCGATCACGAAGGACGACGACCCCAAGAAGGTCATGGGCGCCTACTTCCCCGACGCCCGCTACTGCTTCCAGAAGTCCTTCGAGCACGGCGGATGGGACGGCTGCCTCGAGTCCTGAACGCAGCGAGCGCAACGCAGCAGGGCCCCTCAC
>JAODNB010000402.1 GCA_025464795.1 Frankiales bacterium | reverse complement strand
GACCCCAAGCAGCTCAAGAAGCTGGGCTTCTAGAGGCTCTTCGGGCGCTGGCAGACCCACCCGAACAGGGCGCTGGCGGCGTTCGGCCGATCGGTCCGGCGTGACGTCGGCGCGACCACGGTGTTGGAGAGCGCGCCCACGCGGATCACGTCCACGCCACGGGTGAAGTCGGCGACGAACACGTAGCCACCGGGGCGCCAGTAGGACGCCCACGTGTTCGCATCATCCGGGCGGTAGAAGCCGACCTGACGGATGTTGCGGGGGTCGCGGACGTCGAGGAACCGGGTGCCCTGCGTGTAGAAGGCGGCGGCAAGCAGACCGTCGCCGCGGTCGGAGAAGTAGTGCGCGCTGTCGCACGCGGCGGCTCCGGCGGCCTTCTCGGGTGTCCAGGTGTCGAGCGGCTTCATGCGGAACCTGCGCGCCGGAGTGGAGCGGAAACCGGCGCCTCCGTAGGTGTTGCTGAGGTCGTAGCTGACGAGCTTCCCCGTGGCCTTGCAGTCCGACGTGCCCGTTACCTCCTCCGTCGCCACGATCGCGTCCTTCAGGTAGCGGGGGTGCAGGGAGTTGTGCATCACGCCGCCGCGGGAGGTGAGCTGCCCGAGGTCCGTGCCGCCGCCCGCGTAGGGCACCGGGTCGCAGCCTGTCGCCTTCTGCATCCGGCCGGTCTGCGCGTTGCGGTGCGTCCCGCTGACCCAGTAGCCGCGCACGGCGCCGGAACCGGAGACCCAGGCGATGCCCTTCGCGTCGACCTGGACGTCGTGCGTGTAGTCGGTCCTGCCGTCGTTCTCGTCGGTGTCGAGGGCGTGCGGGCACTGCACCGGCTTGCGGGGATCGCGCATGTCGAGCGCGTAGACCGGCCGGCCGCCCCAGTCCTTCGGGTCTGTGGCGGACGCAGCGGGTCCTGCGGTCCAGGTGTAGCGGCAGCCGTCGACGCAGGTCGTCGTGTGCCCGCCAGGCAGCAGCGTCATCGACAGCTGGGTCATGAGCGACGGGTTGCGAACGTCGATGACCTGCACAGCGCCGTACGGGAACGCTGTCGTCGCGGGGGAGGTGAAGCCCAGCGGGTCTCTGGACAGGAACAGCAGGTGCCGACGCGCGTCGACGTCGACGTCCTCGTTCTCCCAGATGTACTGCGGCAGGGCTCCGAGCAACCGAGGCGCGGCGGGGTTCGAGACGTCGTAGCTGTAGATGCCGGTGACCGTCGAGGCGAACATCGTGCTGCCGATGAAGTTCAGCGAGATCGCGGTCCGGAGCTCGGGGATGTTGGCGAGGAACGTGACCCCCTTGCTGATCGCACCGGCGGGCGGGGTGGCCGCGTGGCTGGGCACCGCGGTGAGCGGCAGTGCGACGGCAGCGGCGAGGACGAGCGTGCGCAGGCGACCCATGGGGTGGACTTCGACAGTCGGTCGGGATTCCCTGCCTACTGCTGGATGACGGGGATCCCGAGGTGCCACCCCTGGCCCAGCGCCACGCCTGCGTCAACGAGGGCAGGGACCTGCTCGGCCACCTCGATGCCCTCGCCGAGCACGACGGCGCCGACCTCGTCGGCGAACGTCACCAGCGCTCGCACGATCGCCTGCTGGCGGGGGCTGTCGTGGACGTCCTTCGTGAGGCTGGTGTCGAGCTTCACGACGTCGGGCTGCAGCAGCAGCACGTGTCGCAGGGACGCGAACCCGGCACCGACGTCGTCCACGGCGATCCGGGCGCCGCCTCGGCGCAGGGCCCCGAGGGTGGCGCGGGTCAGCTCGTAGTCGTTGACCGCGTCGTGCTCGGTGATCTCGACGACGACCCGGCTGAGGTCCGCACCGTGGAGCAGTGCCAGCACCGCCTCGTCGCTGAGGGACGCCGGGGAGCTGTTGATCGCGAGGAACTGGTCGGCCGGCAGGGTCGCCAGGGTGTCGAGGGCCGCCTTCATCGTGACCCGCTCGAGCTCATGACCGAGCCCGTGCAGCGCGGCGGCCCGGAACCAGCGGTCCGTCGGCACGCGCCCGCCGAAGCGCGCGAGCGCCTCCTGGCCGACCGTCGCTCCCGTGGCGAGCTCGAGGACCGGCTGGAGCGCCACCTGCAGGTCCGTCCGGGCCAGCAGCTCCAGGACGTCCGCCTTCTCCGGGAGCCCGCCGTCGTCCTCCGGCGTGATCGACAGGCCGGGGAGCAGGGCGGAGGAGGCCCGCAGGTTCCGGACCTCGCTCTCGAGCTGGCGCCAGCGGCGAGCCTGCCGCAGGTAGCCCTTGTGGCTGAGCCAGTACAGGCCCACGGCAGGGAGCAGGAGCACCACGTCCTCGACGATCAACGAGGCCCAGGACGTCGGGTCGTGCTTGCCCAGGCTGCTCCCGCGCAGCACGGCGACCACCGGCTGGAGCAGCAGCGCGCCGCCCACCCAGCCCCAGGCACCCCGGTTGCCGTACGGGACCCGGGTCCGCCACCACAGGGCGGAGGCGAGCGCCAGAGCGCCTGCCACGAGGACCAGAGTCCTGGCGAGCGGGGTGACCCGCACCCCGTCGGTGTGCACGAGGTCGAGCTGGTACGCGGCGCACGTCGCGCCCACGAGCACGAGGAGGGGGACGACGAGCAACCAGTGCGTGCGGTGCCGGAGGCCGCCCAGGAGAACGACCATGGGCAGGACGAGCAGCCACATCAGCGCCAGCGCAGCGGCGAGCTTGAGCTGTCCCTGCGTGGCGTCGCGGCCGGGGATGGCCTGGTCCAGGGAGCGCACCAGCTCCAGGACGAACAGCATCCCGAAGCCGCCGGCCGTCCAGCTCAGCCGGCGGTCCTGGGTCACCGTCGCCTGGACGAGCAGGAGGTAGGACGAGGACAGCGCGAGCAGGCCGCCCACGGCGTACAAGGCCGCGAGGAAGTAGGTCGCGACCCCGGCCTTCGGGAGCAGCACCAGGCCGGGGAGCGCGAGGGTCAGAGCTGCGCCGAAGAGCATGACCAGGTTGGCGGTGCTGCCGACCCAGGTCTCGGGAGGCTGCGGCGGAAGAGCCCAACGACCAGGTCGCTCGACCGGGTGCGTCGTCATCGCACCACCCTGCCACGCGCGGCGCGTCCAGATGTGGAGGTTCGGGGACTAGCGTGGAGCTGTGAGCCTGTATCGCGACGAGGGAGTGGTCCTTCGCGTGCAGAAGCTCGGAGAAGCCGACCGGATCATCACGCTGCTGACGCGCAAGAACGGCCGGGTCCGGGCCGTCGCCAAGGGGGTGCGGCGGACCCGCTCGAAGTTCGGTGCCTCCGTCGAGCCCTTCAGCCACGTCGACGTGCAGCTTTACGCCGGGCGCAACCTCGACATCGTGACCCAGGCGGACAGCCTGCACTCCTACGGCGCGGGGCTGGTGGGCGACTACGGCCGCTACACGGCGGGCACCGCGATCCTCGAGACCGCCGAGCGACTCACGGCCGAGGAGCGCGAGCCGTCGCTGCGGCTGTTCCTGCTCGTGATCGGTGCCCTGCGGGCGTTGACCGAGCGGGACCCCTCACTCGTCCTGGACGCCTTCCTGCTCCGGGCGATGTCGGTCAGCGGGTACGCCCCGGCCCTGCTCGACTGCGCCCGCTGCGGCGCCGACGGCCCGCACCGGGCGTTCTCGGTGCCGGCCGGTGGGGTCGTCTGCGCGAGCTGCCGACCTGCCGGGGCGGCCTCGCCCAGCCCGGCCACCCTCGCCTTGATGGGTGACCTGCTCGCGGGGGAGTGGGCCCCCGCGGAGGCGGCCGACTCGCGGACCCGACGCGACGCCAGCGGGTTGGTCGCGGCGCACCTGCAGTGGCACCTCGAGCGCGGGTTGCGGTCCCTCCCCTT
>JAODNB010000385.1 GCA_025464795.1 Frankiales bacterium | reverse complement strand
ATGTCGCGTTGACGGGGACGAGTAGCTCCGAAAGCAGCCACGAGCGACCTGGGGACGGTGTGAGCCCAGGGGTGTGCCCGAAGTGAAGATCACCCCCTGAGCGGCACCGCACGGCCAGAGCGGGGGCTGCGTCCGACAGGGCGCTACAGCCCCAAGGAGGGTGGTACCGCGGTCCCGAGAGGGATCGTCCCTCCGTCGGAGAACGAGACGACGGAGGACCGCCCCAGATGAACAGCCGTATGAAGAAGCTGCCCGCCCAGGTCGACCTGCCTTCCCTCGAGCACGAGGTGCTGGCCCGCTGGGAGCGCGACCGGGTCTTCGAGCGCAGTCTCGAGAAGACCAAGGACGGCGAGCCCTGGGTCTTCTACGAGGGCCCGCCGACGGCCAACGGCAAGCCTGGGACGCACCACGTCGAGGCGCGCGTCTTCAAGGACCTGTTCCCGCGCTTCAAGACCATGCAGGGCCGGCACGTCCCCCGCAAGGCCGGCTGGGACTGCCACGGCCTGCCGGTCGAGCTGGCCGTCGAGAAGGAGCTGGGCTTCTCGGGCAAGCAGGACATCGAGGCCTACGGCATCGCGGAGTTCAACGCCAAGTGCCGCGAGTCGGTGCAGCGGCACGTGGGTGAGTTCGAGCGGATGACCCGCCGCATGGCGTACTGGTGCGACACCGAGGACGCCTACTGGACCATGCAGCCGTCTTACATCGAGTCCGTCTGGTGGTCGCTGAAGCAGATCCACGACAAGGGCCTGCTGGTCGAGGACTACCGCGTCGCGCCCTACTGCCCCCGCTGCGGTACGGGGCTGTCCGACCACGAGGTCGCGCAGGGCTACCAGACGGTCGTCGACCCGTCGGTCTACGTCCGCTTCCCCCTCACGAGCGGTCCGCACGTCGGCGCCGCCCTGCTGGTCTGGACCACGACGCCCTGGACCCTGGTCTCCAACACCGCCGTCGCCGTCCATCCCAGGGTCACCTACGTCGTCGCCCAGCGGGGCGACGAGAAGCTGGTCGTCGCGCAGCCGCTGCTGCACGTCCTGGGCGACGACGTCGAGGTCCTCGCCAGCTTCCCCGGCTCCGAGCTCGAGCACGCGACCTACTCGCGACCGTTCGACTGGCTGGACATCCCCGGCGCTCACTACGTGGGCACGGCCGAGTACGTCACGACCGACTCCGGCACCGGGCTGGTGCACCAGGCCCCGGCCTTCGGTGCCGAGGACCTCCTCGTCGCCCGCAAGTACGGCTTGCCGGTCGTGAACCCCGTGCTGCCGGACGGCACCTTCCGCGAGGACGTGCCGCTCGTCGGCGGCCTGTTCTTCAAGAAGGCCGACCCCGCCCTGGTCCAGGACCTCAACAACCGTGGGCTGCTGTTCCTCGAGCAGCCCTACGAGCACCCCTATCCGCACTGCTGGCGCTGCGACACCGCACTGCTCTACTACGCGCTGCCGTCCTGGTACATCAGGACGACTGCCGTGAAGGACCGGTTGCTCGAGGAGAACGCCAAGACGGACTGGCACCCGGAGACGATCAAGAACGGCCGGTACGGCGACTGGCTGAACAACAACATCGACTGGGCGCTGTCCCGCAACCGCTACTGGGGCACCCCCTTGCCCGTGTGGCGCTGCGCCGCCAAGCACCTCACCGTCGTCGGGTCGCTCAAGGAGCTGTCCGACCTCAGCGGTCAGGACGTGTCGGCGCTCGACCCGCACCGGCCCTTCGTCGATGACGTCACGCTGCCCTGCACCGAGTGCGGCGAGACAGCGACGCGCGTGCCGGAGGTCATCGACTGCTGGTACGACGCCGGCTCGATGCCGTTCGCGCAGGTCGGCTACCCGCACTCGGGGAACGAGCTGGTCTACCCGGCTCAGTACATCTGCGAGGCGATCGACCAGACGCGCGGATGGTTCTACACGCTCATGGCGATCGGCACCTTGGTCTTCGACCAGAGCTCGTACGAGACAGTGCTCTGCCTCGGCCACATCCTCGATGCCGAGGGCCGCAAGATGAGCAAGCACCTGGGGAACGTCCTCGACCCGCACGAGCTCATGGAGCGGCACGGCGCAGACGCTCTGCGGTGGTACATGCTCTGCGGCGGAAACCCTTGGGCCGCAAGGAGAGTAGGTCACGACCAGCTCGAAGAGGCAGTTCGCAAGGTGCTGCTCACCTACTGGAACACGGCGGCGTTCCTGACCCTCTACGCGAACGCGAACCACTGGACTCCTGGCGAGAAGCCCCATGGCGACCGGACGCTCCTGGACCGCTGGGCGATCAGCGAGCTGCACGCAACTGTGCTCGAGGTGACCGAAGCGCTCGAGGGCTTCGACTCCCTGCGCGCGGGCAAGCGCCTGACCCAGCTCGTCGACGACCTGTCGAACTGGTACGTCCGGACCTCGCGTCGCCGCTTCTGGGACGGCGATCCCGCCGCCCTGTCCACCCTGCACGAGTGCCTCGAGGTGCTCACGCGGCTGATGGCGCCCTTCACGCCGTTCCTCGCCGAGGCCGTGCACGACGCCCTGGTCGTCAGCGTGTGGGACGACCTACCCGACAGCGTGCACCTGCGCGACTGGCCCCAGGTCGACGGTGCCCTGGTGGATGACGAGCTCGCCGCCCAGATGGCTTTGACTCGGCGGCTCGTCGACCTCGGCCGCACCGCGCGAGCCGAGTCGAAGACGAAGACGCGTCAGCCGCTCGGCCGCGCGCTGGTGTCCGGTCGGGGCTGGGCCTCACTCCCCCAGGAGCTGAAGGACCTCGTCGCTGCCGAGCTCAACGTCGGCACCCTCGAGGGACTGTCCGGAGATCTCGTCGACGTCACGGTCAAGGCCAACTTCCGGGCGCTCGGAGCCCGCTTCGGCAAGGGCGTCCAAGGGGTGGCAGCGGCGGTCGCAGCAGCTGATGCGGCCGAGCTGTCCGCGGCGCTGAAGGCGGGTACGGCTGCCGTCCTCGTCGACGGCTCCCCCGTGCAGCTCTCGTCGGACGAGGTCATCGTGACGGAGACCCCCCGTACCGGGTGGGCGGTCGCCAGCGGCGCCGGCGAGACGGTCGCCCTCGACCTCGAGATCACTCCGGAGCTGCGCCGTGCCGGCCTCGTCCGGGACGTCGTGCGCCTCGTCCAGGAGGCCCGCAAGCGCACCGGTCTCGATGTGAGCGACCGCATCGAGCTGTGGTGGGCCGCGACCGGCGAGCTGGCCGAAGCGCTGCAGGAGGGCTCGCTGAAGCTGGCCGAAGAGGTGCTCGCGGTCAGCGTGGTTCAAGGGCATCCCACGGCCGACCTGGCGCACCACGACGACGTCGACCTGGGCCTGCGCTTCTGGCTGCGGCTCGCCGGCGGCTGACGGCCGAATCACCCGGACAGCCCAGTCAGACCGGCTGTCCGGAGTGCCGATGGACTGTGTGACAGCCATCCCTGCTCCACCTGGAGCAGCCGTACGCAGCCAGGAGGCCCCCGGTGACCGTCCACACCGTCGAGCTGGCGCAGCCCAAGCCGGTGCACCGCTCCTTCCGCCTCACCAAGCCCGGGAGCGACGTCGCCCTCGAGAGCCAGGTCCGTCCCGCGCTGGTCCTGCCGGAGCGGGAAGGGCGTGCACTCCTGCAGGCAGCCCAGCGCGAGGACGTCTCCCGTTCGGGCTGCTACTCCGCCGGCCCAGCGGGGGTGCAGGTCTGGAGCGGCCCCTGGGAGGGTGTGGGAGGCAGCCGTGGAGCGGCCGTGCACCTGGGGTCCGTCGACTGGAGCTACGACACGCCGGTGCGCCACTACATCACCGTCTACCGGGTCCTGGTGACCGCGGACGGCGTGGCTGCCGGCGAGTCGACGCACAGCATCCTGTCCCGCATCCTCGGTCTCGCCGGCCTGGACGCGTCCGGCCAAGTGCTTGCCATGCCCGTCCCGCCGCCGCGGGACCCCTTCCGCAGCAGCGTTCTCCGGGGCCGCGCGTAGCGGGCCGCCCTGCGGGCTCCCACCGCACGACGAGAACGGCCGCCCTCC
>JAODNB010000372.1 GCA_025464795.1 Frankiales bacterium | reverse complement strand
CTGTCACCCCGACCACTGTGATGTCGCGTCCGTCGGCGGGCCAGGCAGGCCTCGACGATCGCACTTAGGCTCGTCGTCATGTGCCGCCACCGTTCGCCCCGCCCGTGAGCGCCTGGGAGGACCGCTTCCGCGCTCCCCGCGTCTCGCTGCCGATCTGGGCCGACGACGCCCCGGACAAGAACGTGTACACCGGCAACCTGACCGGGACGTTCGAGCTCTACACCTGGGACCGGGCGACCGGCGTCTCGACACAGGCGACCTCGCGCCCCAACGGCACGTCGGACGGGCACCTGTCCCCGGACGGGGCCTGGTTGTGGTGGTTCGACGACACCGACGGGGACGAGTTCGGGGTGTGGCGCAAGCAGCCTTTCGAGGGCGGGACGGCGATCGCGGCTGCGCCAGACGTCCCCCCCGGCTACAGCGCGGGCTGCGAGACCGGCAGGACGCTTTCCGTCATCGGGGTCTCCACGGACAACGGCTCGACCGTCTACGTGGTGCGTCCTGACCAGACCACCGTGCTGTACGCCTCCGAGGACGACGCGGACGTCGCAGCGCTGACCCGGGACGACCGGCTGGTCCTGATCGAGCACTCCGAGCACGGCGACTCCCGGCACCGGGCCCTGCGCGTCCTGACGGTCGACGGCGACCTCGTGGGCGACCTGTGGGACGGCGAGGGCTTCGGCCTCACCGGCCTCGACTTCCACCCCGACGGCCGGCTCGTCCTGGCCCTGCACGAGAAGGGGGGCCGGCCAGAACCCGTCCTGTGGGACCCGGCCAGCGGGGCGGTCGACCGCCTCAGCATCGACCTGCCCGGGGACCTGTCCGCATGCTGGTTCCACGACGGCTCCGCCCTGCTCGTGGTGTCCGAGCACCGGGGACGGGCGACGATCCACCGGGTGGGTCTCGACGGGTCGGTCACGGACCTCGCCGGCAGGGAGGGCACCGTCCTCGACGCCTCGCCGCGACCCGACGGGTCGGTGGAGTATGTCTGGTCCTCCTCGGCCTCTCCGCGGGTCGTGCGCTCCACCACCGGGGCGGTCGTCCTCGAGGCGCCTCTGCCCCGCGCACCCGGCTCGGTGCCGGTCGAGGACGTCTTCGTCGAGGGCCCCGGCGGCACGATCCACGCCCTTGTCGCTCGGCCTGAGGGAGCAGGTCCGTTCCCGACCGTCTTCCTCGTGCACGGGGGACCGCAGGACCACGACAGCGACATCTTCCAGGCCGACCGCGCCGCGTACGTCGATCTCGGCTGCGCAGTGGTGCAGGTCAACTACCGCGGCTCCACCGGTTACGGAGCGGCGTGGCGCGACGCGATCGAGGGGCGCCCGGGACTCACCGAGCTTGAGGACCTCGCGGCCGTCCGCGGGTGGGCGATGTCGTCGGGCCTCGCGACGACGTGCGTGCTGACGGGCGGCTCCTGGGGCGGGTACCTGACGCTGCTCGGGCTCGGGACGCAGCCCTCGCTGTGGTCGATCGGCGTCGCCGCCGTTCCCGTCGCGGACTACGTCGCGGCGTACGAGGACGAGATGGAGCCGCTCCGGGCCTTCGACCGGTCGCTGTTCGGAGGCTCACCCGTGGACGTTCCCGAGGTGTACGAGCGGTGCTCGCCGTTGACGTACGTTGCGCAGGTGTCCTCCCCTGTCCTCGTGCTCGCCGGCGCCAACGACCCGCGCTGCCCGATCCGCCAGATCGACAACTGGATCAACGCAGCGACCACCCTGGGCAAGGACGTCGAGGTCTACCGCTTCGACGCCGGTCACGGCTCCCTGGTGGTGGAGGAGCGGATCCGACAGATGCGCACCGAGCTCGAGTTCGTGGCCCGTCACCTCGGGATCGACGGTCCAGCGTGAAGAAGAAGATCGCTGCCATCGGCCTCACCGGTCTGCTCGTGCTCGCCACTGGGGTGGAGGACGTCGTGACCTCCCTCGACAACCCGGCGGACAAGAAGACGACCGTCGCGTACCCGAAGCACTGGGACCCGCGGGTGCTGCCGATCGTCGAGTTCGTCCAGCAGACGCGCGGCCTGACCTTCAAGCACCCGGTCCCCGTCAACTTCCTGGACGATGCCGGTTTCGACAAGCAGGTCGCGGTCAAGCCGTCCGAGAGCAAGAAGGACAAGGCCGACCTCGAGCTGTCCCTCGGAGAGCTGCGCGCCCTCGGCCTCATCAGCGGCAGGCTCGACCTCGAGAAGGAGCTCGACACCCTGCTGAAGTCCGACGTGATCGGGCTGTACGTCCCGTCGAAGCACGCCGTGTTCGTCCGAGGGACCAGCCTCGACCCGTACACGCGGGTGACCCTCGCTCACGAGCTGACGCACGTGCTCCAGGACCAGTACTTCGACCTGACGAAGCTCAAGAAGGCCCCGCCCGGAGGGGACACGACGGCCGTCACCGCGCTCATCGAGGGTGACGCGGTCCGCATCCAGAACGTGTACGAGAAACGCTTGTCCAAGTCCGACCAGGCGCTGTTCGCCACTGCGGAGAAGCGGATCGGGGAGCGGTCCAAGGCTGCGGTCGACGTCCCCCAGTACCTCCAGGACTTCCTGAGCTTCCCCTACGTCTTCGGGCCCGTGCTCCTGGACGCCCTGAGCTCCGAGGGCGGCAACAAGGGCGTCGACAGGGCGTTCCGCAACCCACCGACGCAGGAGGCGCAGGTCGTCGACCCCGTCGGTCACCCCTTGACGGAGAAGGCCCGGAAGGTCGCCGCGCCTTCGCTCCCGGCAGGTTCCAAGAAGCTCGACGACGTGGTCTCGTTCGGTCAGGTCTCGCTGTTCGAGGTGCTCGGCAGCCGCCTCGGATACACGACCGCGTGGGATGCCGTCAGGGGCTGGCAGGGCGATGCCTCGGTGCCGTACAAGCAGGGCTCGACCACGTGCATGGCGATCGACGTGGTGACCGACGGGGCCGAGTCCACCGGGCTGCTCGTCGCCGCCGCGAAGCAGTGGGCGGTCTTCCTCCCTGGCGCTACGGCTGTGACGCAGGACGGGCTCGTGAAGATCCGCGCGTGCGACCCGGGGGTGAAGGCCAAGCCGCTGCCGAAGACGGCCGTCAGCGCGTTCACGATCCTGCAAGCCCGGGCATCCATCATCGACGAGCTCCTCAAGGACAAGGCCTCCTTCGACCTGAGCGCCTGCGTCGCGGACGGCGTCATCGCGGCCCTAGGGACCCAGCACCAGGAGGACCTTGCCGTGACCACGCTGTCGCCCGACCGCCTTGCGGCGATCCAGCAGCTGTTCGGCACCGTCGCCCAGACCTGTCGCAGCTCGGGTCACGCGTGACCCGCCGAGCGCTGGCCGTCCTGGCGTCCCTGGCACTGCTGCTGCTCCCGACGGCACCGGCGCGGGCAGCGGCTTGGCATGCCTGGACCGGCTCGCCCACCGACGTGTTCCGCACCGGCCAGTACAGCCAGGGCGAGTGGATCTACACCAACGGCATCCGGCAGGCCCGCGGCGCCAACACCGACGCGCTCGAGCGGTCCGACTACTACGCCGGGGTGAAGAGCAGCCCGGTCGACCCGACGCGCATCTCCGTCGACCTGTACAACGCCCTGACCTATGACTTCTTCGGAGCGCACCGCGCCGCTCACAACGGCGACTACGTGCTGCCGAACGCACTCCCGGCGGGCACCGGCGAGGTGGCGGAGGTCCGGCTTGCCGTCTCCGACGGGGACCTGTTCGTGCGCTTCCTCTGGAACTCCTTCCCGACTCCGAACGCCCAGATCGCGACGCTGACCTTCGGCACGCCGACCTCGCCCGTCACCGCGTGGCCGCACAACGCGAAGCTGACGGGCCGGTTCGACAAGGCCCTCACGATCTGGGGTTCGGGTGCCGACGTCAACGGCACCTCGGTCGCGGTCCGGACTGGCGACCACACGACGGAGGCCCGGGTTCCCCTGTCACTGCTGCCTTCTGGCCCGTGGTCGCTCCAGGGCGGCAGCGGTCTCGCGAACGGTCCCGCATATGTGGACGTGCCTCCCGGACCGCCGCTCGGCAGCGCCCCGGCCAGCGGCGGAGCCACCTCTCCCACCAACGTCTGGGGGCTGCTGTTCGCGGGAGACTCCCCCTGGTCGTTCGACGAGTTGCACCAGTCGCGCCAGCTGACCGCAGGCCTCGACACCTCAACGGCGGTAGTCTCTCGGGCCTTGCTCAGCGCACGCGCGACGCAGCTCGCGCCGGTGCAGCACGGGGACTTCTCCCGGCTGCTCCACTCGAAGCTGCCCTCGCACGACGGCATCTCGAAGGACCGCTCCGGCGCGCTGGGCACACCAGCGATCAGCCCACCGATCCCGGTGCCCGACTTCAACGTGAGCTACTTCTACAACGGGGCGCTGCAGGACTACGCGATGCACGTGCCGGCGTCCTACACCGGCGCCACCGCGAAGCCCCTCGTCCTCTACCTGCACGGCTACACCGGCCTGCCAGAGGAGCCGTTCCGCAACCCGACCGGACTCGTCGACGCGATCGACAAGAAGGGCTGGCTGTTCGCTTCCGCGCTCGGACGGGGCGACTACTTCTACCGGGGCGGGACCCCCGGTGAGGCTGACGTCCTGGAGGTCCTGGCCGACGTGGAGAAGCGCTACAACGTGGATCGCTCGCGGATCTACGTGATGGGCCACTCGATGGGCGGCTATGGCAGCAACAACATCGCCACCCACCACCCGGACCTGTTCGCGGCCGTCGCCCCTGCTGAAGGGACCGACTCGGCCGACCTGTTCGCGAACCTCCGGAACACGCCATGGCTCGAGGTCACGGCAGAGGAGGACCTCGACATGATGGGCAAGAACGCCAAAGCGATGTACGCGGCGCTGTCCTCCGCCGGCTACGACGCGACGCTGCTCGACTACTCGTTGAAGACCCACGAGTACTCCTCGATCTACGACAACCTCCCGCGCCTGCTCGCGTTCTTCTCCGCCCACCAGCTCGGCAGCGATCCAGCGGTCATCACGTGGACGCGTCCCGTGGGGCAGGACAACCCTGCGCTGCACCAGCGCTACGACGGCGCGTGGTGGCTACGGGACGTGACACCTGCTGCCGGCGTGACCCGGCCGACCGTCACGGTCGAGTCACTCGCCAAGCCGCACCCCCAGGTGGGCAAGGCCTCGCGCGTCGACAAGATGGTCGACGAGGGCGGCCCCACTGGCCGCACCGGGGCCGAGCTCTTCCAGACGATCCCCACCAGAGCGTTGGCTGCCCTCAACCCCGACACCCTCGTGATCACAAGCAAGGGGGCCCGTTCTGCCTCCGTGCGGCTTCGAGACGCGAACCTGCTGGGGCGCCCGGAGATCGATCTCGTGAGCACCGTGGACCGGGCGTTCTCCCTGCGGCTCGTCGGTGAGACCCGCACCCTCGAGCGCCTGGTCGACGGCGTCCGCACGGGGCTCGTCCGACCTTCTGGGGGCGCCTTGACGGTGGCGCTCCCAGCGGGGCGGCACACCGTGGTCCTGGCACCCGTGGGCAGCGCAGTGACGACCCCCCGCTCGCTCCCCAGTACAGGCGCTCCGTGGTGGATCGCCGCTCTCGGCGCCGTCCTTCTGCTGCTCGCCCTGATCTCCCGGTTACGTCCTCAGGGAGCGCCCGGAGCCTCCGCTCGCGGGTGAGGACGTTGGTCCCGCGGGCTAGGACACCGTGGGGCTAGGGCTGCCGAGGCCGACGCTGATCGAGGGCGCCGGAGGAGTCGGCGACGCGGTCGGGGAGGGCGTCGGGGACGCGGTGGGGGAGGGCGTGGGCGACGGGGTCGGTGATCGGGTCGGCGACGGGGTGGGAGACGCCGTCGGCGACGCGGTCGGCGAGGGCGTGGGAGTCGGCGAGGGCGCGGTCAGCAGGTCTGCCTCCCTCTCGATCGCCGCGAGCAGCTTGCGCAGCGTCGCGGCCTCCCCGGCGGTGAGCTTCCCGGAGGCCAGCTGGTCCTGGATCGTGCTGCTCAAAGAGGCAGCTGCGGAGTGGACCCCCGACGGGTTCTTGGAGTTCGCCGCGTCGATCAGCTGAGCGGTCTCGTCCTTGAGGGTGTCGTGGGGCGACAGCTTCCCGGAGCACCCGGTGAGCACGAGCAGGCAGGCGGCACCCGCGAGCAGGCGCTTCACTGCTCGACCTGGGTCTTCAGCTTGTTGAGGTCGCTCTGCAGCGGTTGCTGGATCTCCGTGCTGACGGCTGGGATCTCCCTCGGTGAGGCGGCACGTCGACTGGCGAGCACGCCTGCGAGCACGGCGACGAGCGCGACGGCCACGGCCACCGCGATCCAGGTGTTCCGGTTCGAGCTCGCGGCGACGACAGGCACTGCCCGCGTGACGGGGATGGCCTGCGTTGCCTGGGGAATCGCGCGGGTGGGCGCCTCGAGGACGGTCGTCGCGACTGCCTGGCCTGAGAGCAGGGCACGAAGGCCCCGCGCGGTCGCGGCGGCGGTGGGACGGGCCGCCGGCTCGCGGGCGAGCATCTGGGTGAGCAGCGGCACCCACGACGGCGGCACTGCTTGCGGCATCGTCGGCGGTCGGTGCAGCCGAGCCATCGCGGCTTCGACTGCGGGTCCTTCGTACTCGCGTTGGCCCGTCAGGGCTTCGAGCAGGACGAGGCCGAGCGCGTAGATGTCTGCCGGGGGCCCGACGGGCTCCCCGGTGACCTGCTCCGGCGCGAGGTAGGAGGCCGTGCCGACCATGAAGCCGGTCGAGGTGACCTTCGCGGCGTCGACGAGCTTGGAGATGCCGAAGTCAGTCAGCTTCGTCTTGCCGCCGCGCCCCATCAGCACGTTCGCCGGCTTCACGTCGCGGTGGACCAGGCCCTGGCTGTGGACGTGGTCGAGCGCCTCGGCGACAGCCAGGCCGATCTCGTTGATGGTGCGGACGGCGAGCGGACCGCGCCGGATCGCATCAGCCAGCGTCTCGCCCTGGACGAGCTCCATGACGACCCACGGGCGCCCGGAGGTGTCCGTGCCAGCGTCGAAGACCTGCACCAGCGACGGGTGGGACAGGCGAGCCAGGGTGCGCGCCTCGTCGGCGGCGCGGGCGGAGGACTCGTCGGCTGGCACGGTCACGAGCTTCAGGGCGACGGTCCGGTCCAGGGAGGTGTCGGTCGCCCTCCAGACCTCCGCCGTGCCGCCGCGACCGATCAGCTCGTCGAGCCGGTAGCGGCCGCCGATGAAGGCGGCCGTGGGCACGGCCTCCGTAGGGTCCTCGGGAGACGTCATTCGAAGTCCTCGCGCAAGCGTGAGCGCAGCGAGCGGTTTCGTGGGGTGCTCACCCGGTGGCCAGCAGCTCGGCGATCTGGACGGCGTTGAGTGCAGCGCCCTTGCGAAGGTTGTCGTTGCTGACGAAGAGCGCGAGACCGTACGGACCGTCCTGTCGGATCCGGCCGACGAAAGACGGGTCGGCACCGGCGGCCTGCAGGGGCGTCGGGACGTCGGTGACCACCACCCCGGGGGCAGCGGCGAGGATCTCGAGCGCGCGCGCGACCGTGACCTCACGAGCGAACTCCACGTTCATGGACAGAGAGTGCCCTGTGAACACCGGAACACGCACGCAGGTGCCACTGACTCGCAGATCAGGGATCGAGAGGATCTTGCGCGACTCGTTGCGGAGCTTCTGCTCCTCGTCTGTCTCGAAGCTGCCGTCGTTGACGATCGAGCCCGCCATGGGCAGGACGTTGAAGGCGATGGGACGGACGTACTTCACCGGATCAGGGAAGGGGAGGGCGGAGCCGTCGTGGACCAGCTCGGTGGCCTTGTCCGCAACCGCCGCGACCTGGGCGCTGAGCTCCTCCACGCCGGCGACACCGGAGCCGCTGACGGCCTGGTAGGTCGCCGCGATCAGCCTCGTCAGCGTGGCCTCGTCGTGCAGCGGCTTGAGCACCGGCATCGCGGCCATGGTCGTGCAGTTGGGGTTCGCGATGATCCCCTTGCGCATCTCCGAGATCGCGCCGGGGTTCACCTCGCTGACGACCAGGGGCACGTCCGGGTCCATGCGCCAGGCCGACGAGTTGTCGATGACGGTCACCCCGGCGGCGGCAAACCGCGGCGCCTGCTCGCGCGACGTGGCGGCACCGGCCGAGAAGATCGCGAGGTCGAGCCCTGAGGGGTCCGCGAGCGCGCAGTCCTCGATCAGGATGTCGCGGTCGCCGAAGCGCAAGGTCTGACCCGCGCTGCGGGCGGACGCGAAGAACCGAAGCTCCTCAAGAGGGAACGCCCTGTCCTGGAGCAGCTGCCGTACGACGGCACCCACCTGGCCGGTCGCTCCGACCAGCCCGAGGCTCGTCCTGCGGGTGCTCATCGTCCCGTGCCGCCGTAGACGGTCGCCTCGCCGTCGCCCCCGAGCTCGAAGGCGTCGTGAACGGCACGCACGGCTGCAGGGACGTCGGTGTCGCGGGTGACCACCGAGATGCGGATCTCGGAGGTGCTGATGGCCTCGACGTTGACGGCCGCCTCGGCCAGTGCTTCGAAGAACGTGGCGGACACACCCGGGTGGGAACGCATGCCCGCGCCGACGAGCGACACCTTGCCGACGTGCTCGTCGCTCAGCACCGAGTCGAAGCCGACCGTCGCCTGCAGCTTCGCGAGTGCGGTGACAGCCGCGGCCAGATCCGCCTTGGGCAGCGTGAAGGAGATGTCCGTACGACCCTGCGCGCCCGACACGTTCTGCACGATCATGTCGATGTTGACCTCGGCGTTGGCGATCGTGCGGAAGATCTGCGCGGCCTCGCCGGGCTTGTCGGGAACGCCGACGACCGTGATGCGCGCCTCCGAGAGGTCGTGCGCGACACCGCTGATGATGGCTGCTTCCACTGGGGAGTCTCCGCTGATCGTCGTGCCGGGCAGGGTCGAGAAGGAGGAGCGGACGACGACGGGCACGCCGTAGCGGCGGGCGTACTCGACGCAGCGCAGGTGCAGGATCTTCGCACCGGAGGCGGCCAGCTCGAGCATCTCCTCGTAGGTCACGGTCGGGAGCTGCTTGGCGTTGGGCACGATCCGTGGGTCGGCGGAGAAGACGCCGTCGACGTCGGTGTAGATCTCGCAGACCTCGGCGTCGAGGGCAGCGGCGAGCGCGACCGCGGTCGTGTCGGAACCACCGCGACCCAGGGTGGTGATGTCCTTGGTGTCCTGGCTGACGCCCTGGAAGCCGGCGACGATCGCGACGTGGCCGTCGGCGAGCGCCTGCGAGATCCGGCCGGGCGTGACGTCGATGATCCGCGCCTTGCCGTGGACCGAGTCGGTGATGACGCCGGCCTGCGAACCGGTGAAGCTGCGCGCGCTGAGGCCGAGTGACTGGATGGCCATCGCGAGCAGCGCCATGGAGATGCGCTCGCCGGCCGTGAGGAGCATGTCGAGCTCGCGACCCGGCGGCAGCGGCGAGACCTGCTGGGCCAGGTCCAGGAGCTCATCGGTCGTGTCACCCATCGCGCTCACGACGACGCACACGTCATGCCCCGCCTTGCGGGTCGCCACGATGCGCTCCGCCACCCGCTTGATGCGCTCAGCGTCCGACACGGACGACCCGCCGTACTTCTGCACGACGAGACCCATGGACCAGAGGATACCGGCGCACGCACCTGCTTAAGGCCTACGGTGCGGCCATGACAGGTCAGGGAGTGGTGGCGCACGGGGTGCAGCGCCGGTTCGGGGCGGTCGAGGCCGTGCGTGGGATCGACCTCACGGCACCGGCCGGAGAGGTGACAGCTCTCGTCGGGCCCAACGGAGCAGGCAAGACCACGCTCCTGCTGGTCCTCGCCACCTTGCTCGTCCCCGACGCCGGCGAGGTCCGGGTCGCCGGGTTCGACCCCGTCACGCAGTCGGACGAGGTGCGGGCCCGCATGGGGTGGGCACCTGACGTGTTCGGCCTGTACGACAACCTCACGTGCCGCGAGTACCTCGAGTTCTGCGGTGCCGCCATGAAGCTGACACGGGCCCAGGCGAGAGCACGGGCCGGCGAGCTGCTGGAGGTGGCGAACCTCGTCGACAAGGCCGACCAGCCGGTGCACGTCCTGTCCCGTGGCCAGAAGCAGCGGCTCGGCCTGACCCGGGCGCTGGTGCACGAGCCGGAGGTCCTGCTGCTCGATGAGCCCGCCAGCGGACTCGACCCGCGCAGCCGGGTCGACCTGCGGGGCCTCTTGCGCCGACTTGCCGATGCCGGCACGGCGGTGATCGTCAGCAGCCACCTGCTCGGCGACCTCGAGGAGCTCGCCGACCGGGTCGTGTTCGTCGACCGCGGCGCCACCGTCGGGCAGCACCGCATCGACGAGCTGCCCACCGGAGCGGTGGCACGGCCGTGGCGGCTCCGTGCGCTCGACAACGACGCGCTGCTCGCGGCGCTCGCTCGCAACGGCTACGTCCACGAGGACCCGACACCGGCGGGAGTGGACGTGCACCTGTCCGGCGACGAGGCGGCAGCGTCGCTGCTCGCCGGGCTCGTCCGCGACGGAGTACCGGTGGTCTCCTGCCAACCCCTGGGCGGCCAGCTCGAGGCGACCTACCTGGAGCTGACGCAGTGACCCTCCAAGGCGTACGCGTGGTCGCTCGTCAGGAGCTGACGATCCGACTGCGGGCCGGCCGATGGCGCTGGCTGCTCGCCGCGTGGTTCGTGCTGCTGACGCTCGTCACGACGCTGCTGAAGCTGTCCCTCGACAACCTCGACGCCGCCGACGCGAAGAACGAGGGCGTCGTCGTCTACGGCGGCCTCACGCTGTTCGTGCTGGGACTCGCGCTGCTCGTCGTACCCACGCTGGCGGCGCAGTCGGTGAACGGCGATCGTGAACGGGGAACCCTTGCCACCCTCCAGGTCACGCGGCTCACGGCAGCTGACATCGCGGTCGGCAAGCTCGCGGCGGCGTGGGGCGCGGCGCTGGTCTTCTTGCTGCTGACGCTGCCCCTGGTCGGCTACGCCATGACCCTGGGCGGCGTGCCCCTGACCCGGGTGCTCGTCGTGACGGTGGTCCTGGCGCTCCTGCTCGGCACGGTGATCGCCGTCGCGCTCTGCCTGTCCGCGGTCCTCGCCCGGACCACCACCTCCGGGGTCCTTTCCTATCTCGCCGTGGGGGCGCTGACGGTCGGGACCCTCGTGGCGTTCGGGCTCGGCGCCGCTCTGTCGCAGGAGAGCTACACCGGCCACTACGAGTGCCCCACCGCCGCCGACCTCACCGCGCAGGGCGTTCCGGCGCAGGAGCAGTCCGCGATCCTCAGCAGCTGCACGGGCGGGAGCTTCCAGGGCACCCGGACGCGGACCGACCGGGTGTGGTGGCTGCTCGCTCCCAACCCGTTCGTGGTGCTGGCCGACGCCGCTCCTGCACTGCCGCCGGAGTCAGCTGCCGAGCGGCGGGCGCGGGACGCGGCGCAGGCCCGCGGCGTCGGGACGACCAACCTGCGCGATGCCGACCCGCTCGGCGGACTGGGTCGCGCCGTGCGCAGCCTCCGGAACCCGGCCGAGGAGGGCAGGTTCGTCTACGGCAGCCTCACGAACCAGGTGCCGGGTCGTAAGTCGGTGTGGCCGTGGGGACTCGGGTTCGACGTGCTCCTCGGGGCCGGCGCGCTGTGGCTCGCGACGCGCAGGCTCCGCACCCCCAGCCACGACCTCCCCCGCGGCCAGCGCGTGGCTTAGCCGAGCGCGCCGCCCGGCAGGTACGGCGACATCGGCGGCTGACCCCGCAGGAACAGGTGGCCCTCGCCCTTGAGCAGCGGCAGTCGCGCGTCCAGGCACACGTCGACGGCCCACTGCTGGTCGTGAGCGAGCCAGTCGATCTCGATCGGCATGGGGCTCTCCGCCAACGCGGTCCACAGCAGCTTCTGGGCACTCGCGGGGGTGCGGGCGCCGAGGAACATCAGGCCGGCCTTGCGCAGGACCGCGAACCCGTCGACGGTCACGAACAGCCTGCAGCCGAGCTCGTCGAGGTACGGCAGGTCAGGAGTCATCCCGGCTCCGCGGATGCTGCGCACGACGTCGTCGACGAACGACCCGTCCGCCTGCCAGGTCCCCTCCCGAACGCCGTCGACGGCGGGGAGCAGTGCACGGTCGACCGTGCCACCTGCGGTCAGGCACGGGACGAGGTCGAAGCCCGCTCGCCGGTAGCGACGCAGTGCCGGCGGGTCGACCGTCGCGAGGATCCACGAACGGTCCGTCGCTGTCGACAGAGCAGCGTCGAGCAGCTGCTTTCCGAGGCCTCGGGACTGGTACCCCGGATCCACCATCAGCAGGCTCAGGAACCACATGCCCTCACGCACGAGGGCCACGGCGAAGCCGACGAGCCGGCCGTCCTGCTCGGCCGCCCAGCACGAGCCGGGGTCAGTGCGCTGGAGGTGCGAGATGCGCAGCTCGCCGCGCGCGACGTTCTCCGGCGTCTCCTCGGGCAGGGGCAGGAGTGGAGCAAGAGCTGCGTTCGCGACGAGGCGGGCGGCAGGGACGTCTTCCGGCAGAAGGGGTCGCAGCGTCACAGGTCGACGCTACGGCGACCTTCGAAGGCTCGTCCAAGGGTTACCTCGTCGGCGTACTCGAGGTCCCCGCCCACGGGCAGGCCGCTTGCGAGGCGTGTGACGTTCAGCCCCATGGGCTTCACCAGCCGGGCCAGGTAGGCCGCCGTCGCCTCGCCCTCGAGGTTCGGGTCGGTCGCCAGGATCAGCTCGGTCACGACGCCGTCGGCGAGGCGGGTCATCAGCTCGCGCACCCGCAGGTCGTCCGGACCGATGCCCTCGATCGGGGAGATGGCACCCCCCAGGACGTGGTAGCGCCCCCGGAACTCCCGGGTCTTCTCGATCGCGACGACGTCCTTGCTCTCCTCGACCACGCAGATGACCGCCAGGTCACGACGCGGGTCTCGGCAGATCCGGCACTCGTCCTGCTCGGTGACGTTGCCGCAGATGCGGCAGAACTTCACTCGCTCCTTGACCTCGGTCAGGGCCGTGACGAGCCGCCTGACGTCGACCGGATCGGCTGCCAGCAGGTGGAACGCGATGCGCTGCGCGCTCTTGGGACCGACGCCGGGGAGCCGACCGAGCTCGTCGATGAGGTCCTGAACGGCACCTTCGTACAAGGTCTTAGAACCCGCCCAGCAGGCCCTGCGCGCCACCCGCCACCGGGCCCATCGCGGACTCGCCGAGCTCGGAGGCCTGGGCCTGACCGTCGCGGATCGCCGCGAGCAGCAGGTCCTCGAGCGTCTCCACATCGTCGGCGTCGACCGCCTTCGGGTCGATCTTCA
>JAODNB010000359.1 GCA_025464795.1 Frankiales bacterium | reverse complement strand
GGCGAGGTCCTCGTCGACGCGAACACCACCGCTCCTGTGCCCGACGGGCCCGAGTGCGCCTCGACGCTGCTGGCCGAGCAGCTGGCGCACAAGCCCCTGGGTCCCTGCCCGAGCGAGCACCTCGGTGACCAGGACGCCCGCGCCCTCGAGGGCCTGGTCGGTTGGCTGCGCTCGAGGGGCGTCACGGAGCTCAAGGTGCTGGGCGACAGCACGAAGCGGTCCGTGGCGGCGGGTCTTCACGTACGCGGTCTGCGGAGCGGGACGCACGGGGCGCTGCTGCTGACCGGCAGCTGGGAGTCGGCCGCGAGGGAGCTCGCGACCCTGGACCGGGCGCGGGTACCCGAGGACGGCGTCTACCTCGCGCCGTGGCTGCTGACCGGACCGATCCTGCAGACCTACGCGACCGCCGCACCGCTGCTGGCCCTGCCCTTCGACCCGCACAGCCCCGACGTACGCGCCTACCTTGCGACGCTGCCCGCCTGGGAGAGCCCCACCGGGGCCGGGTACGAGGCGTTCTCGGGTCGCAGCCACCTCATGCAGGTCTGGGCGACCAGCCCGGCCTCCATCTTCCCCAAGGACCTCGGTCACGCCCATGCGGGCACGACCGGCTGGTTCCCCGGGGGCACCCTGGCAGCGATCAGTCGGCCCTTGATCACGTAGGTTCGGTCGATGGACGAGCGGCAGGGGCGACGCTCGAGCCTTCGCTTCCTCGTCCTCGTCGTCGCTGCCCTGGTCGCGGGCGTGGGGGTGCTCGGCTACCTGGCGGCTCGGCCGACGAACCGCAGCGCGCAGACGCGCATCGTGATGACGCCGGTGCCCGGGACCAGCCCCGTGGGGCTACCCGGGAAGCTCCGCGACGCAGCCACCGTCCTGCGGCTGAGGCTGGCCGCGCTCGACAAGCGCGTGCAGGTGACGGTGCTGAACAACACCCTCGTCATCACGGCGCCCGAGGAGCTCGGCCCGCAGGTCAAGCAGCTCGCCAGCCCGGGTCAGCTCGAGATGCGGCCGGTGCTCGGCGTCACGACTGCCCCCGGGGGCTGCACGGTGGCAGCGCCGACCTCAGGCGCCCTCGACGAGGCATCGACCGCCTGCTCGCCGGACGGCGTCATCACCTACGCCCTCGGCCCGGCACGGCTCACGGGCGGCAGCGTCAGCAGTGCCGAGGCCACCGACGCCGGCTCCAACCGGCAGATCGTCATCCGCCTGACGGCCCTGGGCCGCAGGCTGTTCACGCAGCTCACCCGTGAGCTCTCGACCAAGCCCGCACCCATCAACGAGGTGGCCGTCGTCCTCGACGGCATCGCGCTCAGCGCTCCGCAGGTGCGGGGCGTCATCGTCGGGGACACTCAGATCTCCGGCGACTTCACGTCGGAGCAGGCGCGGGCACTTGCCGTGACGATCCGCTACGGCGGGCTGCCCCTCGCGTTCGCCATCTCGGAAGGGGGACAGCCATGAAGGACGAGTCCGAGGCGCGCAGGCAGGCGACCGAGAGGTTCGAGGCGGGGGAGTACCGGGCGGCGCTGCACCTCTGGGACGGGCTCGCGCACCCGGAGCTGCTCACCGACCTCGAGATCGCGATGCGCGAGGTCGCCCTCCGCGAGCGCGACCGCTGATGACGACGGTTGGCGTGACAGTCGGGGTCACGGGGGCTGCCCGGGGGATCGGGGCCGCGATCGCCCGCTCGCTGAGGTCCGCAGGCTACGACGTGCTGCTGGGTGATCTCGACGCCTCGGTGGTCGAGCTGGCCGAGGAGCTCGGCGGCACGGGAGGTCTGCTCGACGTCACCGACACGCAGTCCTTCGAGCGGTGGCTGGCGCTGGTCCCCAAGGTCGACGTGCTCGTGAACAACGCCGGGATCATGTGGGTCGGCGCCGCCGACGAGGAGCCCGAGGGCGTGGCCGAGAAGCAGATGGCCGTGAACTTCCACGGTGCCGTTCGCGGCACGCTGCTCGCAGCCAGGCAAGGCGCTCGGACGATCGTCACCGTCGCCTCGGTGGCGTCCTACGTCAGCCCCGCGGGCGAGGCCAGCTACGCCGCCACCAAGCACGCCCTGCTCGGCTGGATGAAGGCCGCGCGCCAGGAGCTCTCAGGAGTGCAGCTGTGCCTGGTCCTGCCGACGGTCGTCGACACGGAGCTCGCCGTGGGCACGGCCAGCGGCGGTGTCCCCCGGCTCACCCCCGAGCAGGTCGCGGACGCTGTCGTGAAGGTGATCGTCAAGCCCCGGTTCGAGACCTTCGTGCCCGCCCGGGTGTCCGTGCTGGTGCGGGTCCTGGCGCTGCTGCCGCAGCGGGGCAAGGACGCGATGTACGGGCGGCTGGTGCCGAACCAGACGAAGGCGGACCTGGCGGTGCGGCAGGACTACGAGTCGCGCCGGCTGTCCTAGGGTTCGGCCGTGAGCACCGTTGACGAGCGATACGTGCCCGGGTTCCTGCGCAGCGCCGCCGGCTGGGCCTGGCGCCTGGTCGCGATCGGCGCGGCGATCTACTTCCTCGGCAAGCTCGCGCACAAGCTCGAGCTCGCCCTGCTCCCGCTGCTCACCGCCATCCTGCTGACCGGCCTGCTGCAGCCGATCAACTCCCAGCTCCGCCGCTGGCGCTTGGGCCGGGGCGCCGCCGCGGTCGTCACGATGCTGCTGGCCATCATCGTGCTCGGCGGGGTGGGGGCCTTCGTCGTCAACCGCGCCGCTGCCGGCTACCCCGAGCTGGTGAACGAGGTGTCCGACCTCGTGACCCGCGTGCAGAACTGGCTCGTCAGTGGTCCGCTGAAGCTGCCGCGCTCGCAGGTGACGAACGTCGGCGACCAGCTCGTCACCTACCTGCGGGATCGGCAGGGCCAGGTCGTCAGCAGCGCGGTCGACGCGGGCAAGACCGCCGTCGAGATCGTGACGGCGCTGGTGCTCACGTTCTTCCTGACCATCTTCCTGCTGTACGACGGACGCAACATCTTCAACTGGTGCACGGGGGCCTTCCCGAAGTCCCTGCGCCCGAAGGTGGACGAGGTCGGCGACCGCATGTGGGAGACGGTGTCCGGTTACGTCTCCGGCACCTTCATCGTGGCGGTCTTCCACGGCGCGATCATGGGCATCACGCTTACCCTGGTCGGGGTCCCGCTCGTCGCCCCGTTGGCGTTGCTGATCTTCATCGGTGGCTTCATCCCGCTCATCGGCGCCGTCGTGTTCGGTGGCCTCGCGGTGCTGGTCACCCTGGTGGCGAAGGGGTCGACCGCGGCGCTCATCGTGCTCATCGTGCTGCTGGTGGAGAACCAGATCGAGTCGCACGTGCTGCAGCCGTTCATCGTGGGTCGGCACGTGTCCTTGCACCCGATGGCGATCGCCCTCACCCTGGCCTCAGGCGCGGTCCTCGCCGGGTTGCCTGGCGCGATCTTCGGCGTACCGCTCATCGCTGCGTTGAACGCTGCCTTCAAGGCGGTCAGAGGAGAGCCCGAAGAGCACGGCGGCGTTCACCTCGACCGGGAGGACCCAGCGGGGGACGCGCTCGCCGCACCGACGTAGGTCGGTCAGCAGTCGACGCGGCAGGCCGGAACGTCGCCCTGGCGCTTGTGCTCTGCAGCCACCGCGGCCACCGGGCTCTTGCTGCCGCCGGCTCGCCACGAGTCGAGGTAGGACCACGGGTAGACCTCACCGCGGCGGACCCACCAGACACCCGGCTTCGTCGGCCACGACAGCCCGAAGTGCAGGTGGGTCGCCCCACCACGTGCGTCCCCGCTGTTGCCGACGTTGCCGATCCAGTAGCCCTCGGTGATGTGCATCCCGACGCGCACCCGGATGCTGCTCAGGTGCGAGCCGTAGTAGCGCACCCCGTCGGTGCCGACGATGGAGAACGACAGCCCGCCGCGGTCGGCGCCCCGGTTCGTGGAGGAGCTCCACCGGTCGACGGTGGACACCTCGTCGACGCGGCCGGTGAAGGGCGCCACGACCTTGCACCCGCGGGCGGCGAAGATGTCGGTCGCGGGGTAGTCGTGGTGGCTGTGGGCGTAGCTGACCTTGCAGCCGATGATCGGGAACCGACGGGTGTAGGACGCCTCGGCGGAGCCGGGGAACGCGGCGCTGGTCACGGCGGTCAGGGCGACCACGATCGGCAGGAGGCGGGCGGCGAAGGTCTTCACGCACGACACCGTACGGGGGTCAGCGCAGGGTCAGCAGGACGTTTGACTGAACGTGCCCGCCACCGACGGGTCCGCCGCCCGGGAGGTACAGGACTGTGTCGACGACGGCGGCCCCGATGCCCTGCCGACCGGCGGGCAGGTCCGGCAGCCGGGACCATCGCCGGGTCGTCGGGTCGAACGCGTCGACCTCGGTGTCGACGCCCTGCTCGCGCGGGTGCTCACCGCCGAGGACCAGGAACGTCCCGCGCCAGGCAGCGCCCGCGACGGAGGAGCGACCAAGGGGGACGGGCGGGAGCACCGACCAGCGGTCGGTCGCGGGGTCGTACGCCTCAGCCGACGTGAGGTCACCGGGCCGGCCGGCGGCGACGTAGATCCGCCCGCCGACGACGGCACCGGCGGCGTGGTCGCGCGCGGTCCGCAGCGGAGCAGCCGTGGACCACCGGTCGGTCGCCGGGTCGTACACGTCGTGCGAGGCAACGTCACTGCCGTTGCTCTTGCCGCCCAGGTAGTGGATGCGGCCGTCGAGCACCACGCAGACGCCGGCCGCCCGTGGCGTCGGGAGCGGGGCGTGCGAGGTCCAGCGGTCGGTCGCGGGGTCGTAGGAGTAGACGCCGCGCGAACCGCCGGCCGCTGCGCCGTAGCCGCCGACCGCCCAGACCTTCCCGGCCAGGGCGACGGTGCCGACGTGGTCGAGGGCGTGCGGGAGCGGAGCGGCCGTGCGCCAGCGTCCGGTCCGCGTGTCGAGGACCAGATGGGTCGTCGAGTGCGGGCGACCGGCGACGTAACCGCCGAGCACGTGCACGTCGGTGCCGAGGGCGGTGACGCCGACCTCGCTGACGGCGACCGGGAGCGCCGCACCTGCGCTCCAGTGGAGTGGGGCCCTCGTCGCCGCGGCTTGGGGGCTGCGCGGCGACGAGGGCGGCTTGGTGGGCGGCTGGGTGTGTGCAGGTGCAGGACCGGTGCCGGAGGTGGCGTGCGTCGTGCAGGAGGCGAGCAGGGGCAGGACGAGGAGCAACCGCCTCACCTGAGCACGCCGGTGTGCCCGAGCGAGAGCTGGCCGGGCTGCGGCCAGACGCACAGTCCGTGCGGCTCGCCACCGACGTGGATCCGCGCCAGCAGCCGCCCGGAGACGGTGCTCAGGGCGTACACCTCGCCGGAGTAGCGACCCGACAGCCACAGCACCTTGCCGTCGGCCGAGACCCCGCCCATGTCGGGCGAGCCGCCGGGGATGAGCCAGTTCGCACGGACCTCGTTGGTGGCGAAGGACAGCACCGACACCGAGCCACCGAGGCGGTTGGTGATGTAGAGGTCCTTGCTGTCGCGGCTGACGTACAGGCCGTGGGTGCCGTGGCCGGTCGGCAGGAACCGGGACACGTGGCGGGTCCGCGCGTCGATGAGGAAGATGCCGTCGCTGTTCTCGTCCGCGACGTAGTAGGTGCGGCCGTCGGGACTGATCTTCACGTCCTGCGGCTTGGGGCGCTGCGACGTCTCCCGCGGCAGGTCGATGACCTGGTCGACGTGACGGCGGACCATGTCGACCCAGATCAGCTGCCCGGTGAACTCGCAGGAGAACAGCGCGTGCGAGCCGTCGGGGGAGAAGTCCGCGTGGTCGACCCCGCCGCACGGCACCTTCAGGGACTGCTGCAGGGCCATCGTGTGCGGGTCCCGGAAGTCCAGCCGCCGGAGCCGCTCGGCGACGACCACGGCGCTCTTGCCGTCGAGGGTGAAGTACAGGTTGTACGGGTCGGCGACGTCCAGCGGCGTGCCGAAGGCGCCGGTGCGCGGGTTGATCGGCGTCAGGCTGTTGCCCATGTCGTTGTCGACGTACAGCGTCTTGAGGTCCCACGACGGCGTCACGTGCTGGGGCAGCCTGCCGACGGGGTGCTGCGCGATGACCTTGTAGGTCCGCGGGTCGATGACGTCGACCCGGTTGGCGGAGTCGTTGGGGACGTACACCAGCGACCTCGCCTTGGATGCCTCGGCCGACAGCTTGCCAGGACGGTCGGCGGCGTAGAGGTCCCCGGGGACCACCGCCGGACCGGCGGGAGGCGCCGACGTCGCGGACGACGTTGGCGCTGAGGTCGGACTCGTTTTTGTGCGTGCCTGGGGGGTGCTTGACGAAGAAGCGCAGGACGCGAGGAGCAGGCAGGCGGCCAAGGGGGCGAGGTGGCGCAGCGGGGTCACCCCTCCATTGCACCCGATGCCATCTGTGGGGTGCCTGAGGGGGGCAGGCAGGAAGTGCTTCCTGCACGTCGAAACAGTGCTGCAACCCCTTAGAGGAGCCCCCGTGAAGCGCCGAACCGCCCTGCTCGCCGTCGCCGCCGTCCTCGCGAGTGTGGCGCCGATCACACGGGCCGCGACGCCTGCGCCCGCGTATGACGTGAGCATCCGCTACACCGAGTACGGCATCCCGCACATCTCGGCCCGCGACTACGGCTCGCTCGGCTACGGCTACGGCTACGCGATCGCCAAGGACAACATCTGCGTGCTCGCCGACACCTACACGACGGTGCGCGGTCAGCGCTCGAAGTTCTTCGGCCCCTCCGCCGGCTACGTGTTCCGGGGTAATGGCGCCAGCGTCAACAACCTGTCGAGCGACTTCTTCTTCCAGCAGATCATCGACGACAAGCGGGTCGAGAAGCTCCTCGCGCAGAAGGGCATCGGTGCGCCGAAGCCCGAGATCCGCCAGACCGTCCGCGGCTACGTGGCCGGCTATAACCGCTGGCTTCGGACTCATGCGATCACGGATCCGGCGTGCAAGGGCAAGCCGTGGGTCACGCCCATCAAGGAGATCGACGCCTACCGGCGCTTCTACCAGCTGGCGCTGCTCGCCTCCTCGGGCGTGGCCATCGACGGCATCGGGGGAGCCACCCCGCCGACGCCCTCAGCGCCGATCCCGACGCTCGACACCGCCAAGCTGTCCGAGGGACTGAGCAACGAGTTCAAGGGGCTCGCGATCGGTTCCAACGCGATCGCCCTCGG
>JAODNB010000333.1 GCA_025464795.1 Frankiales bacterium | reverse complement strand
CGCCGCCTGGCGTCGTCCCGAGCAGCACGTCGGCCCAGCCAGGTACGGAGGCACGCGTCTTCACGCCGTCCCGCTCCGCCGCGCTGATCCGCTTGCGGGGGGCCGGGTCCGGGACGACCCTGAGCCGTGCCTTGGCAGGAACTGGCTTCGCGACCGCCCGACGTGCTGGTGCGGCCTTCTTCGCAGGTGGGGCCTTCTTCGCAGGAGCAGCCTTCTTGGCAGGTGCCGCCTTCTTCGCAGGTGCCGCCTTCTTGGCAGGTGCAGCCTTCTTGGCAGGTGCAGCCTTCTTCGCAGGAGCGGCCTTCTTGGCGGCGGGCGCGGCCTTCTTCGCTGGCGCGGCCTTCTTCGCTGGCGCAGCCTTCTTCGCTGGCGCAGCCTTCTTCGCTGGCGCGGCCTTCTTCGCTGGCGCGGCTGCGACGTGCGCCAGCGCGGCTGACGCGGCATCCACGGACGTGAGCACCTTCTGCGCCGGGTCGTACCGCCACGACGCGGTGCGGTCGCGCCTGCGGGCGGTCCAGGCGACCGTCACCAGCCACGAGCCGGACTCCTCGCGGTAGGTGGACCAGTCGATGCTTTCCTCGACGAGCGACGGAGCAGCGGCAAGAGCGGCGTCCACGGCGCGCCCGAGCGGCACGGCGGACCGGCCGAACCGGGCTCGTACGACGAAGCTGTCTCTCGCGGCGTCGATCATGCGGGCCATCTCGCCCTGTACCGGCCCGGAGAAGCGCTCCACCCGGGCGACCGGGACACCGGCAGCCACGGCGATCGCCTCCGCTGACTCCCCCGCGCGCAGGCGGGCCTGGATCTCCTTCGGGCTGAGGTCGGAGCTGGCGGGCGCATCGCTCCCGGGGGCGGGGAGGTCTCCGCGCAGGGCCGCCGCCAGTCGCTCGTCGAGCGCGACCTTGAAGCCCGGCCTGGTGGCTCCGCGCCTGCCCACGAGCAGGACGTGGCGTCCGTCCTCGCTGACCGCGACGACGTGCAGCTCGCGCACCGATTCTCCTTCGAGGACTCCGACGTGCAGGTTCGCTTGCAGAGAACGCAGTCTTGCCATGCTGCCCGCACATGCACAAGCGCCCCCGCCGAAGGGCGAGGGCGCTTGTCGTGCTGTGCCTAGGGGCGAACGGCTCCGGCGTAGTCACCGCGGAAGGCGTCCTGGATCTTGACGACGTCACCGGTGTGCGGCGCGCTGATCATCCGGCCGCCGCCGATGTAGATGCCGACGTGGTGGATGGGCGAGCCGTAGAACGTCAGATCACCGGGCTGGAGGTCGGACTGGCTGACGTGCTGGCCACTGCCGTACTGCGCCTGGCTGGAGTGCGGCAGGGAGACGCCCGCGTGGCCCCATGCCCACATGGTGAGGCCGGAGCAGTCGAAGGAGCTCGGGCCGGCGGCGCCCCACTGGTAGGGCTTGCCGAGCTGGTTGTAAGCCTCCTGCACCGCGACCGCGGCACGGCCGCTGGCCGGACCGTTGTAGGAGGGCTGGTCGGCGACGGACCGCGAGCGGGACGCGCGCACGGCGGCAAGCGCAGCCGCCCGGGCCGCGCGAGCAGACGCGGCCCGCCGGGCGAGCAGCTTGGCGCGCTCCTCGGCCTTCAGGGAGCTGAGCAGCTGCTGCTGCTGGGCGAGGGCGCTCTCGATGGTGTGCTTCTGCACGGCCATCCGCTTGGAGACGGCAGCGGCGGCAGCCGTGGCGCGGGTGGCGTCGGCCTGGACGGCGGCGAGGCGGTGACGTGCGGTGGCGGCCGCCGCGAGCTGAGCGCTCTGGCCGGACGCGATGCGGTTCAGCGACGACGCCCGGTCCAGGAACGTCTGGGGGGTGCTCGTGTTGACGAGCGTCACGAACTGGTCGGTGCCTCCCGAGCGGTAGGCAGCAGCGGCGACGCTGCCCATCGACTTCTTGATGGCGTCGAGCTTGACCTGCTCCGCGCTGACGCGAGCCTGGGCCACCGCCGCGCCGCGCTTGGCGGCAGCGAGCGCGATCTTCGCCTCGGCGTACTGCTCGACGGCGGCGTCGACCCGGTCGTTCAGCGCGTTGACGCGCCGCTCGACGTCAGCGACGGAAGGACGCGGGTCGGCGCTGGAGGTCGCGGCGGGCAGCACGGACAGGGTCGCTGTCACAGCGAGACCGGTCACGAGCAGCAGGCGCAGGGGACGTGAGGTTCGGGGGCTCGCCAAGGGAGGCGGGTCTCCATTCTTCCTTCGACCGCCTACCGGGTGAGCTGACGGGTTCGGGCGGGAAGGTGCCCTACGGCGCTTCCTGCGGGCCCGACGTGCGTGGGCTCGTTCTCGGCGTCGATTCACCCCAGGGAACGTGGTTCCCCGGCTCTGCGTGCGGGCAGGGGGCCCACGTGCAGACTCGGCGGTGATCCGGGCGCCGTCTCCCTTGTGGGGGACTGTCGCGCCGGGTGGATCGTGGTCCAGTGTACGGAGCGTGGACGAGGTGGGACAACCCACCTGCCGAAGCGTGTCCAGAGTCTCAACGCGTCCTTGAGACCCCGACCCGGCCGGCTCAGACCGCTTCGGGCATGCCGAGGGGCACGAGCCGCAGGTGCGGCACCAGGCCCCCGTCGGCGAGGGCCTCGAGCGCCTGGACCTCGTTGACGTCGGCCTCGTAGACCCCCGGGTTGCCCAGCAGGACTGTCATCACGCAGTCGCCGCACTGCAGGTCGCGCACCGCGCAGTCGTCGCAGTCGATTCGAATAGGGCTGACCACTGCCGCACTCCCGCTTCTCCGACGGCACCCTCGGCCGTGCTCAGAACCTACGAGCCGGGTCGGACAGAAACTCAGGACGCGGCGGGGCGGGGGACGAGCTCGACCGAGTCCACCGCCGAGCACCACCGGCAGGAGATGTGCTCGATCACGTCGCCGGTGATCTCCCGCTCCTCGACGGCCTGCTCTCCGGCCAGGTCCACGTGCACGTACTCCCTGGCCCGGGTGCTCCGCGTCACGTCGAAGCGCGTCAGGTTGCCGCACTGACGACAGCGCCAGCGGGTGTCAGGTCCAGGGAGGGGCACGGCCACCAGCAGACCCTAGCCTCAGCTGAGGATGTCCTTGCGGCGGAAGTTCCAGAAGGCCAGCAGCATCGGGACCACCACCCACGGGAGCATCTCGAGCAGCCCGGTGGTCATCTTGGAGGCGTCCACCGGGTCCACGAGCAGGTCCAGCCAGGCGAGCCAGTAGTGGGTCGGAAGACCGCTGCGGATCGAGCCCAGAGCGGAGACCTGGTCGAGGATCTCGCTGACCACCACCAGCACGACCGCACCGCCTACGGCCGTGAGGGGCGCGTCCGTCATCGTCGAGCCGAGGAAGGCGATCGCGACGACGACCGCCATCGTCGCGAGGACGTACCCGGTCGCCAGGGCGAGCCGGGAGGCGCCGGTGTTGACCCCGAGGGCCCCCGCCAGCGGCGTCTGCACGGAGGACCAGCCGAAGGCGACCGTCCCCATGGCGATCGATGACAGCGGTACGAGGAGCACAGCGGCCCCCGAGTAGAGCGCTGCGACCGTGAGCTTGGTCCGCAGCAGTCGGGCTCGCGAGATCGGCCGGGTCAGCAGGTAGCGCAGGGATCCCCACTGCCCCTCTGACGCGACGGCATCGCCGGCGAACAGGGAGACGACGACGACGAGCAGGAACTGCGACGTGGCGAGCAGCATGAAGATCGCGAAGTTGAGCGCGCTCGACGAGGCGACGTCCACCAGCTCCGGTTGGCCCCCTCGAGCCGGTGGCCCGCCGCCGTTGACCAGCAGGGCGGTCATGACGATCGCCGGGATGACGATCATCGCGAGGAACGAGAACAGGGTCCGTCTGCGCTTGGCCTGCCGCCGGATCTCCACCGCGATCATGCGGACGTCCCGAGCAGCTCGAGGAACACGTCCTCGAGCCGGCGCTTCGAGGTCACGCCGAGGACGTCGATCCCCGCCCCGACCAGGGCGGACACCACGGCGGCGCGAGAGATGCCATCGAGCTCCGCGACGAAGCCGCCGCCCTCCTGCACCACCGAGACGACCCCGGGCAGCGCCTCGAGGACCGGCCGCGCGTCGCCGGCGACCTCGAGCCGGACGGTGCCGTCGTCGGCGAGCAGCTCCTCGACGGTGCCTTGCGCCACCATCTTCCCCTTCGACATCACGGCGACGTGCGAGCAGGTCTGCTCCACCTC
>JAODNB010000322.1 GCA_025464795.1 Frankiales bacterium | reverse complement strand
GAGACGAAGCAGCGGGGGCGGCGGACGACGTCCCACACGGCTCGGGCGAACCGACCCGCCGAGGCGGCGACCGCGCGGCGGCGGTGCGGCATCAGGATCGTGGCGATGGCGACCGCGGCGGCGATCGTGAAGCCGGCGAGCAGGGTCATCCGGGTCGACGGCAGGTTGTCCATGCCGACCGTGGACGCCGCGAGGGCCGTGAAAGCGGCGGCAGACAGCGCTCCGACGACGGTACGCAGGCCGGCGGCGGCTGCGGCCTGCTCGGCGGACAGGCCGGAGCGCCGGTGGATGCGCATGACGAGCAGGGTGCCGCCGACGCCGGCCGGAGTGATCGCGTTGGCCGCGGTCGTCGCCAGCACGGCGGGGACGGCTCGCTGGGGCGAGAGGGCGACCGGCCGGGAGCCGTTGAGGGCGAGGGCCGAGCTGCTCACGAGGATCAGGGAGCCGGCGGCCGCCGTGGCGAGCCCGGTCAGCTGGAGCGTGATGCCGAAAGCCAGCGGCACGCCGATGCTTGCGACGGCAAGCAGGCCTGCAAGTGCCAGGACGAGGCGCGTTCGGATGCTGGGCACCCTCCATCATCGGTGCACCGGAGGAACTTCTGGACCACTCTCGGGGATCAACTACCTGGCAAAGACCTGAACGCCTGGTCCAACAAGCGTGGCAGCGCGGCATCCGGTGAGGAAAGCCACTCCTCGTAGGCGGCTACGCAGGACGCCAGGCACTGGTGTGCCAGCAGCTGCGGACCGAAGTCGGAGGGCTCCTGCCCTCGATAGCGGGCGACGTGCTCGGCGACGACGGCGCGCCACCCGGCGTACCGCAGGGTCGAGTGCGCTTGCAGCGCCGGGGTGTGGAGCACCATCGCCATCCGCACCCGGTGCTGGTGCTCGGCGCCCTCCGGGAGGGCGTTGAACGCGATCGTGGCCTCGCGCAGCCCGTCCATGAGCGGGGTGTCGGCCGGGATCGCGGCGAGCTCCGACCGGAACTGCTCCAGGGCCGCGTCGAAGTCGCCCCAGACGACGTCGTTCTTGCTCGCGAAGTAGCGGAAGAAGGTCCGACGACCGATCCCGGCCGCCTCCGCCACGTCGTCGACGGTCGTGCTGTCGAAGCCGCGCTCGGCGAACAGCTCGAGCGCGACGAGCTCGAGCTCTCCCCGGGTCGTGACCGCGGGTCTGCCCTGTTTCACGGTTGCTCTTGTTTGTTGCACCGAGTGCCGTATACCTTCCGGAGTGTTGTGACAGCCGTCACCCTGCCTCAAGGAGCCCCCGATGAGCGAGACCACCACGGTTGACGTCCCGACCGAGACCGACGAGCCGCTCGTCGAGGAGGACCTGCTGGTGGAGGACGTCTCCATCGACGGCATGTGCGGCGTCTACTAACCATGCTCGCCCTGCACCCGCAGGTCTCCGTACGCCCTGAGCCGTTCGGGGCCCTGCTCTACCACTTCGGCACCCGCCGGCTGTCCTTCCTCAAGGACCGCCGCCTGCTCGACGTGGTGCAGCGCCTCGACGGGACGGTGTCGCTCGACGACGCCCTCGCCGACGTCCCCCCTGCAGAGCAGCCGGCCTTCCGGACCGCCCTGGCCACCCTCGAGAAGACGGGCATGCTGGCATGAAGCTCGTTGATCACTTCGCGCTCGGGCTCGACGCACCCATCTGCCTGACGTGGGAGCTCACCTACGCCTGCAACCTGGCGTGCCTGCACTGCCTGTCCTCGAGCGGCCGCCGGGACCCTCGCGAGCTGTCGACCGACGAGGCCAAGGCCGTCATCGACGAGCTGCAGCGGATGCAGGTCTTCTACGTGAACATCGGCGGCGGCGAACCGACGGTCCGCTCGGACTTCTGGGAGCTCGTCGACTACGCGACGTCCCACGACGTCGGGGTGAAGTTCTCCACCAACGGCGTACGGATCGACCGCGCTGCCGCCGACCGGCTCGCGGCGTCGTCGTACGTGGACGTGCAGATCTCCCTCGACGGTGCGACGGCCGAGGTCAACGACGCGGTCCGTGGCGCCGGTTCGTTCGACATGGCCCTGACGGCGCTGCAGCACCTCCAGGACGCCGGCTTCCAGGACTCCAAGATCTCCGTCGTCTGCACCCGTCAGAACCTCGGCCAGCTCGATGAGTTTCAGGCCCTCGCCGACCGGTTCGGGGCGACCCTGAGGCTGACCCGCCTCCGCCCGAGCGGTCGGGGCGCGGACGTCTGGGACGAGATGCACCCGACGATGGCCCAGCAGCGGGAGCTCTACGACTGGCTGGTCCTCAACGGTGAGAACGTGCTGACGGGGGACTCCTTCTTCCACCTGTCCGCGTTCGGTTCGGCGCTTCCCGGTCTCAACCTCTGCGGTGCCGGCCGGGTCGTCTGCCTCATCGATCCCGTCGGTGACGTGTACGCCTGCCCGTTCGCGATCCACGACGCCTTCCTCGCCGGCAACGTCCGCGCCAACGGCTTCCAGGACGTCTGGCAGAACAGCGACCTGTTCCGGGAGCTGCGGGAGCCGCAGACCGGTGGCGCCTGCGCGTCCTGCGACCACTACGACTCCTGCCAGGGCGGGTGCATGGC
>JAODNB010000291.1 GCA_025464795.1 Frankiales bacterium | reverse complement strand
AGGCCCGCGCGGCAGCCGCGCTCGCCCGCGCCAACCTGCTCAGCGGCACCCTGCCACCGGTCGACGCCAGCCCCGTGGCCGCAGCAGCACTCGGCTTCGCCCAAGGCCAGCTCGGCAAGCCGTACGTGTGGGGCGCCACCGGCCCCGGCGCCTTCGACTGCTCCGGCCTGACCGGCGCCGCCTATGCCGCCGCCGGCCTCACGCTCCCCCGGACGTCCCGCGAGCAGTGGTTCGCCGGACCGCAGGTCGCCCTCGCGGACCTCCAGCCCGGAGACCTGCTGTTCTGGGCCACGGACACGACGAACCCGGCGACCATCCACCACGTCGCTCTGTACGCCGGCAACGGCCTCATGGTGGCGGCCCCGCACACCGGTGACGTCGTGAAGGTGCAGCCCGTCTACCTGGACGGGTACATCGGAGCGGTCCGGCCCGGAGCAACCCTCGTCAGCAAGTGACTCTCGTCACGTCTGCGGCGGGAAACCGGACACCTCGCCCGTCCTACCGATAGTCTTTCCCCATGCGGCCGTGACACTGGCTGCGACAACTGAAACCCATGTCCGGTCGGAACGCCGAGTCCTGCCCCCCGACCGCTTTTACGGACACCCACTCGTTTGGGGCAGGAGCGGGGGACCCACAGTTCCTCGACCGCTCCGCGCGGTCTCGGGGTGAAGCTACGGTGCGTGCCGTAGCCAGACACCTTCCCGTCTGAACCCGACAGCTCACCTCGCAGGCGTCAGGAAGGAACGTCTGTGCCCACCCATGCCCTGACGGGCCGTGCGCGTCTGCGTGCGGTCTCTGTGCTCGTCCTCCTTCTGTCCGCTCTGGGCGTCGCTCAAACCGCCGTTCCGGCGGACGCGATGACCCACGAGGCGGCCGTCGTCAACGAAGCCGCTCACCACCGTGGCGCCCCCTACCAGTACGGCGCCGCCGGCCCCAGTCGGTTCGACTGCAGCGGGTTCACCCGCTACGTCTTCCAGAAGTTCCACAGGAACCTGCCGCACAACGCCGCGCAGCAGTACTCCTCGGTCACCCACATCGCCAAGAGCAGGATGCGAGCCGGCGATCTGCTGTTCTTCCGCAACAGCTCCGGTCGGATCAGCCACGTCGCGATCTACGCCGGCCAGGGGAACATGTGGCACGCCCCGCACAGCGGCACGGTCGTCAAGCTGGTGAAGATCTACTCGAGCAACTACGTCGTCGGGCGCCCCTGATCAGCTAGCCCGCCGTTCAGGCACGAGCCCGGTCGTCCCCCCTAGAGTTCGGGCGACCGGGCTCTGCCGTTCCCGGACCATCGCCTGGAGGAGTGCCGTGCCGTCCGGAGCCCGCCGTACCCCCTCGGGGGTGGACGGAGGACCGCTTCAGGTGGGCGACTCCGTCGCTGGCAGGTACTCCCTGCTCGCCGAGGTCGCACAGGACGGACCTGCGGGGCTGTGGCGAGCCCGCGACGAGGTGCTCGCCCGGACCGTGGCGCTGAAGGTCGTCGCCACACCGAACAGGGCAGCCCGCGACGCAGCCGCCGGCTTCCTCGCGGCTGCGGTCCGCACAGGTGCCGTGAACCACACGGGACTGGCACGCGTGTACGACGCGTCGCAGGAAGCCCGTCCGGGGCGAGGCAACGACATCGCGATGGTCGTCAGCGAGTGGGTGGACGGTGAGCCGCTGGACTTCCACCTGGCCCGGGTCGGTCCGTTGTCCGCACCGGACGCCGCCGACGTGCTGCGCCAGGCGGCTGACGCCCTCACCGCTGCGCACGAAGCCGGGCTGTGCCACGGCCGGCTGCACCCGCGGAACGTGCTCATCACCGCCGCCGGACGAGTCCGGCTGACCGACCTCGAGGTCGCCGCTGCCCTGCACGGCACTCCCGACGACCGGCGGAGCGTCGTCGCCGACACCACCGCGCTCGGCGGGGTGCTCTACGCCCTGGTCACCGCCCGCTGGCCCGCCAAGGCGACCGGGCTCCCCGGCGGCGGGCTGACGCCCGCGCCGCAGTCGGACGGCCGCCCGCTGAGCGCGCGGCAGCTGCGAGCCGGTGTCCCGCGCTCACTCGACCGGGTCGTCACCCAGGCCCTGGACAGCTCGCGGACGCCGACCCTCCCGCGCCTGACGACCCCTGCTCAGCTCGCGGACGCCACCGACGCGGCCGCGCTCGAGGCCCGGGCAGCCTCCGCCGAGCAGGCGGTGGTCAAGCCCCCCTCCCGCATCCGCAAGGCCCTGCCGTGGCTCGCGGCCGTTGCGTTCGTCACGGCCGTCGGCATCACCGGATGGCTCCTGGGGCTCGCCGTGGGCGACCTCCCCCGCCGCACCAACGGCGTGGACGCCATCGTCAGCACCACGGAGGCGCCGACACCGGGCGTCGCCCGGAGCAAGGTGCTCGACCTGTCGAAGCTGCCCATCAAGGACTTCGACCCAGAAGGCGACGGGTCCGAGAACGCCGACCAGGTCCACAACGCGATCGACGCGATCCCGTCCACGACGTGGGCGACCCAGATCTACCGGCGGGAGAACGTCGGCGGCAAGAGCGGCGTGGGCCTGCTGATCGACCTCGGCAAGCCGACGTCCATCAAGAGCGTGTCGATCGGGTTCAGCGCACCGGGCGCCAACGTCGAGCTGAAGGTCAGCAACACGCCCCCGACGGACGCGAAGAGCATGACCACGGTGGCCGCGGCGACCAAGGGGGCGCTCGTCGCCACGCTCACCCCGACGCCAGGGACCACGACGCGGTACGTCGTGGTCTGGATCACCAAGCTCCCGCGCGACGCCAACGGCTACCGCGTCGGGATCTCCGAGCTGCGGATCACGGCCTCCTGACCTGTTCGCCGCTAGGTTCTCGGACGTGACCACTCCGGACGAGCAGGACGCGCGCGACCGTGCCCTGCTCGCCGCCCACCTCGAGGGTGACGTCCGGGCGTTCAACGACCTCATCGCGGGGAACCGGCAGCGGATGTGGGCGGTGGCGCTGCGCACCCTCGGGGACGTCGAGGAGGCGGCCGACGCCGTGCAGGACGCCTGCCTGTCGGCGTTCCGGGCAGCCGACCGCTACCGCGGGGACGCGAAGGTCAGCACCTGGCTGCACCGGATCGTCGTCAACGCCTGCCTCGACCGGATCCGCCGCAAGGCCGTCCGCCCGACCGTCCCGCTGCCCGATCAGCCGCCCGCCGACCCCCGCGACGTCCTCGGCGAGCGCGAGACCGGGCTGGACGTGCAGCGCGCCCTCGCCGACCTCCCCGTCGAGCAGCGGCTGGCGATCGTCATGGTCGACCTCCAGGGGCTGTCGGTGGAGGAGGCGTCTGTCGTCATCGGCGTCCCTGCGGGAACGGTGAAGAGCCGCTGCTTCCGAGGCAGGGCTCGCCTGGCCGTGACACTGGCGTCCCTCCGCTCCAGCGGGAACCAGGACGAGACCGCGCCCGTCCCACCTACGGAGCCGCTGGAAGGAGGACCGACGTGAGCGCCCACCTCGACACCGATGCTCTTGCCGACGTCCTCGCCGGCCTCGGGCAGCCGGAGCACCTCGATGGCTGCGCCGACTGCCAGGCTGCCCTGGCGGACCTGTCGACAGCGAT